>DASSRV010000113.1:0-6725 GCA_035701605.1 Gammaproteobacteria bacterium | reverse complement strand
CGCGCGGTGTACGACGTGGTGCTGAAGGCGCAGCTCGCCGCGATTGACAAGGTCCGCGCCGGCAATCACTGGAACGCGCCGCACGAGGAGGCGGTGAAGGTGCTGACCGCCGGTCTCGTGAAACTCGGGCTGCTCAAGGGGCCGGTATCGAAACGGGTGAAGGATGAGAGTTACCGCGCGTTCTACATGCACCGCACCGGTCACTGGCTGGGGCTGGACGTGCACGACGTCGGCGATTACAAGGTCGGCGACGAATGGCGCGAGCTGGAGCCCGGCATGGTGCTGACCGTGGAACCCGGTCTTTACATCGCGGCCGGCAGCAAGGGCGTGCCGAAGCGCTGGTGGAACATCGGCGTGCGCATCGAGGACGACATCCTGGTGACGCGCGGCGCGCCCGAGGTGCTGAGCGGCGCGCTGGTGAAACAGCCGGACGACATCGAAGCCTTCATGCGCCGGCGTGCGGCGTGAACGACGTGGCGGATTCGAACCATTTCGATATTCTCATTGCCGGCGGCGGGCTGGTGGGCGCGAGTCTGGCCGCCGCGTTGGCGCCCTTGCCGTTGCGCATCGCGGTGGTGGAGGCGGTGCCGTTCGGCGCGCGCGGCCAGCCGAGCTACGACGATCGCGTGACGGCAGTGTCCTGGGGCAGCCGCCGCATTTTCGAGGGCATCGGTTTGTGGCCGGCCATGGCCGCGGACGCGACAGCCATCCGCCAGATTCACGTGTCCGATCGCGGCCGCCCCGGCGCGGCGCGGCTGCATGCCGAAGAAGCGGGGGTGGGCGCACTCGGCTACGTGGTGCCGAACCGCGTCATCGGTCAGGCCCTGAGCGCATTCCTGCCGGGCCACGCCAACCTGAAGCTGATTTCGCCCGCAAGACTCGCGGATTTCTCGGAGCGGGACGGTGCCGTGCATGCGCGGCTCGAAGGGGAGGGCGCACCCCGCGAACTGCGTGCGCGACTCCTGGTGGCCGCGGACGGCGCGAACTCGCGTATCCGCGAACAACTCGGCATCGCCGGCGTGCAATGGGAGTATGCGCAGAGCGCCGTGATCTGCAATGTCAGCGTCGAGCGTCCGCAAGCCGGGGTCGCGTTCGAGCGTTTCACCGACGAGGGTCCGCTGGCACTGTTGCCGATGGGTGCCGAACGCTACGCTCTGGTGTGGTCGGTGGCGCAGACCCGACTGGAACAGACGCTGGCCCTGCCCGAAGCCGCATTTCTGGACGCAGTGGCGGCACGTTTCAACGGCCGCTTCGGCCGCTTTCTCAAGGCCGGCAAACGCCAGGCCTATCCGCTCAGTCTGGTGCGCGCCGCGGCACAACGCGGTGGCCGCTGCCTGATCGTCGGCAACGCGGCGCACAGCCTGCACCCGATCGCGGGCCAGGGTTTCAATCTGTCATTGCGCGATGTCGCGGCGCTGGCGGACACCCTCGCGGACATTGCCCGCGAGGGCGGCGATCCCGGCGAGGCCGCGCGGCTCGATCAATACATTGCGGCGCGTCGTCTCGATCAGACCGGCACGGCGCTGTTCACGGATTTCCTGACGCGCGTGTTCGGCAATCCGCTCTTGCCGGTGCGGTTGCTGCGCAATGCGGGCCTCCTGGCGGTGGACCTGCTGCCGCCGCTCAGGCACGCGCTGATGCGACACAACATGGGTCTGGCCGGGCGGTTGCCGCGTCTGGCGCGCGGCATCGGACTCGCATGAAGCACGATTTCGATCTCGTCATTGTCGGCGCCGGCGCGGTGGGTTCGGCGCTGGCCTGTGCACTCCGTGACAGCGGCCTCGACATCGCGCTCTTGGATGCACGCCGCCCGGAAAAATTCGTGCCGGAGGCGGAACTGGATCTGCGCGTGTTCGCACTGTCGCAGGCCAGCATCCGCATCCTCGGAGCACTCGGCGCCTGGCAGACGATCCGTGCCGCGCGCGTGGCGCCCTACCGGGAAATGCAGGTATGGGACGCGGGCGGCGCCGGTCGCCTGCATTTTGACTGCGCGGACGTCGGCGAACCCTGGCTCGGCTGCATCGTGGAGAACCGGCTGATCCAGTCCGCGCTGTGGCAGTCGCTCGAATCGGCGCACGCGGTCACCCTGCTCGCGCCGGCGAGCCTGAAACAGCTCCAGACCGATGCCGACGGCGTGCGCTTCACGCTCGACAGCGGGCGGCACGGTCGCGCACGCCTGCTGGTGGCGGCGGACGGCGCCGCGTCCGCCACGCGCCAGTTGCTCGGCATCGGCACGCACGGCTGGTCCTACGATCAGCGCGCCATCGTCGCGCACCTGAACGTGGAAAAGCCGCATCGCGACACCGCCTGGCAGCGATTCCTGCCGGGTGGCCCACTCGCGCTCCTGCCGCTCGCGGACGGACGCGTGTCGCTGGTGTGGTCGGCGGATACGGCGCGTGCGCAGGCGCTTGAAGCCCTGGATGACGCGGCTTTCAACGCGGCCGTGGGCACGGCGAGCGAGCATGTTCTCGGCAGGGTGACCGGCACCACGCGGCGCGCCGGCTTCCCCTTGCAGCTCATGCACGCCGCGCGTTACAGCGGCCCGCGTTGCGTCCTGATCGGCGATGCCGCGCACGTGGTGCATCCCCTGGCCGGGCAGGGCGTGAATCTCGGGCTGCTGGATGCCGCCGTGCTCGCCGAAACCCTCATGCAGGCAATGACGCAGCAGCGGGATCTCGGCGATCCCGGCGTGCTGCGACGTTACGAACGCGCGCGCAAGGCCGACACGCTGCTCATGATGTACGCGCTGGACGGCCTTAAACGCCTTTTCAGCAACGATAATGCAATGCTGGCAAGGTTGCGTAATGACGGAATGCGTGCTGTAGACCGTTTTACGCCGCTCAAGAGCGTGTTTGTGCGGCGTGCCATGGGTTTGAGCGGCGAATTGCCCGCATTGGCGCGTGCAAACGTCGCATGAATGCAACAAAACCGCCGTCAGCGCTCAAAACAAACCCCGCCGAAGCGGGGTTTGTTGTCTTTGCCGACGCTGTACGGGGTCATTTGGCGAGCAGCTTGTCCACCCGCGCGGCGCAGATGAAATCGTTTTCCGAGAGACCGCCGATGGCATGCGTGGTGTAGCGCACCAGGCAGTGGTTGTAGCCGACCTCGAGGTCCGGATGGTGGCCTTCCCGGTTGGCGATCCAGGCCACGGCGTTCACGAAGCCCATGGTGCCGTTGAAACCCTTGAACTTGAAGTCGCGGCGCAGTTCTTTCGCGTCCTCGCTCAGGCTCCAGTCCGGCGCGATCTTCTTCAGGTAGCGCTCGGCTTCCTCGCGGGTCAGGGGCTGGATGCCGCCTTCGCAGGGTACGCAATGCTTGTCGGCCAGTTCAGTCATGATGCTCCTCGTGAGGGTGATGGCGGGGCGCTCAGGCCCAGGACACTTTCTTTTCGGCGGGCGGAAAATTCGGTTCGTGCATGCCGAGTTCGCGGGCTTTGCGGATCAAGTCCATGAGGTCCTGATGCGCGAGATTGAACATGTCTTCCAGGCCGTTGATGGTGAAATACGTGGTCTGGAAAATGTCTATGCGGTAGGGCGTGCGCAAGGCGTCCACCGGCTCGAAGGGCTTGCGCAGCGGCTTGTCGCTCTCGATGGCGTAGGGCGTTTCACCGAAGGAAGACACGACACCTGCGCCGTAGGTTTTCAAGCCCTTGCGCGTGTTTATTAATCCGAATTCCACCGTAAACCAGTACAGCCGCGCCAGCATCACGTGGTCTTTCTTGTCGGCTTTCGCACCGACCTTGCCGTAGGCGTGGGTGAATTCGGCGAAGCGCGGATCGGTGAGCAGCGGGGTGTGGCCGAAGATCTCGTGGAAGATGTCCGGCTCCTGCAGATAATCCATTTCCTCGCGGCTGCGGATGAAGGATGCTGCCGGGAATTTCTTGTCGGCCAGGAGGGCGAAGAACTGGTCGAAGGGGATCAGGGCCGGCACCGGGGCAACTTCCCAGCCGGTACAGCGGCGCAGCACGGCGGAGACTTCGGCGCACTGCGGGATGCGGTCGGTGGGGAAGTGCATCCGCTCCAGGGCGTCGAGGTAGTCGTCGCAGGCGTATTTCTCGACCAGGGGGCGCTGGCGGGTGATGAGGTCGTGCCAGACCTGGTGTTCGGCGTCGGTATAGGCGATGTGGCCCGCGGCGTCCGGCACCTTGGCGACGTATTTGGAAGACTTGCCCATAGCTCAATCCTGCCTCGGCCTGCCAGTTTAACAGTTTCCCCAGAGCAGGCCCGGGCTGGGCCCGGACCCGGAAAACGGCCCTCGGCATCTCTATATATGTAGGCGGATTTGGCTTTATCCAGACCGTTGAAAATCAGACTGACCGAAGGTCAGTCGGGGCGCATCAGGTCTGGGCGGGATAATGGCTTCGGACGTAATCATTCACGATCTGCTGGAAATCTGCCGCGATCGTGTCGCCTTTGAGCGTAACCGTTTTTTCGCCATCCACATAGACCGGGGCCACCGGTCGCTCGCCGGTGCCGGGCAGGCTGATGCCGATGTTGGCGTGGCGGCTCTCACCGGGGCCGTTCACGACACAACCCATGACCGCCACCTTGAGCGTCTCGACGCCGGGGTGGTGCTTCTTCCATTCCGGCATCTGCTGGCGGAGATAACTCTGGATGTCCTGCGCGAGCTGCTGGAACACGGTGCTGGTGGTGCGGCCGCAGCCGGGGCAGGCCGCCACCAGCGGCATGAAGGCGCGCAGGCCCATGGTCTGGAGGATTTCCTGGGCCACGATCACTTCGCGGGTGCGGTCGCCGCCCGGCTCCGGGGTCAGCGAGATGCGAATGGTGTCGCCGATGCCCCGCTGGAGCAGCACCGCGAGCGCGGCGGTAGAGGCCACGATGCCCTTGCTGCCCATGCCGGCTTCGGTCAGCCCCAGGTGCAGGGGGTAGTCGCAGCGCGCGGCGAGTCGGGAATAGACATCAATCAGATCCTGCACGCCGCTCATCTTGCAGGACAGGATGATGTGGTCGTGCCCGAGGCCGATTTCCTCGGCGCGCTGCGCCGATTCGAGTGCGGAAGCCACCATGGCTTCGTGCAGCACGTCTTTTGCATCGAGCGGCGTAGTGCTGTGGGCATTGTCATCCATCAGGCGCGTCAGCAAATCCTGATCCAGGCTGCCCCAGTTCACGCCGATGCGTACCGGCTTGTCGTATTTCAGCGCGATTTCGATGAGTGTGGCGAACTGCGTGTCGTGGCGCGCGCCACGGCCCACGTTGCCGGGATTGATGCGCAGTTTTGCCAGTGCTTCGGCCGCAGCCGGGTGTGCGCTCAGGAGTTTGTGGCCGTTGAAATGGAAATCGCCGACGAGCGGCACGTGAATGTCCTGGGCGTCCAGTTTTTCACGGATGTGCGGCACCGCGGCCGCGGCTTCGTCGGTGTTGACCGTGATGCGCACCAGTTCCGAACCCGCGCGCGCCAGTTCCGCCACCTGCCTGACCGTGGCGGCGACGTCCACGGTATCGGTGTTGGTCATGGACTGCACCACGATGGGCGCACCGCCGCCCACGGTGACGGAACCGACCTTGACCGCGACGTTGTGGCGACGGTGTGAAAGCAGCGGAGACGTGGTGTTCATGCGTGGGACGGGCAGTGCCGAAGCCGGGACAAAGGGGCTAAATGATAGCGGATTCGGGCCGGGACGGCGGATACGCCGGTTTTCGGTTAGAACGTCTGACAAAATATCCAAATGTCGTGTCAGAAGATTACCCTCACCCTGCGCCCTCTCCCGAAGGGAGAGGGAAATCAACCCCTTCTCCCTCCGGGACGACCCCATGGATGGGGGAGGTAGAACGAAGTCGGGAACACGAGTCGAGAAGGGTGAGGATGAGGGAATGTTGGCATTTTGTTAGATGGCCTTAGGGTGTAGCTTGATGTTCGGCTGAACATTCAGGAATTGGCACAACACATGACGCAGAATCGGGAGACCGTTGTCTTTGTTCACGGCCTGTACATGACCGGGCTGGACATGGCCCTGCTCCGGCGTCGCGTGCGGCGGGCCGGATTCGAGACACGGCAATTTCACTATCACAGCGTGCTGACATCGGTCGCCGAGAACGCAGCCAAGCTGGCCGACTACATCGCCAAACTGAATGCCGAAACGCTGCACCTGGTTGGCCACAGTCTCGGTGGTCTGGTGATCCTGCGCATGTTCGAGGCTGGCGCACCGATTCCGCCGGGCCGCGTCGTACTCATGGGTTCGCCGGTCAGGGGCAGCGCGACCGCGCGCGATCTCGTGGAGCGGAACCTCGGCTGGCTACTGGGCCGCAGCGGCCCGAACGGCCTGGCGGAACAATACGAACCGGTGTGGAACCCGCGCCGCGATTTGGGCGTCGTGATCGGCACCGGCGGCGCCGGTTTCGGTTTGCCGCATCGGGAATTGATGGGCGCGAATGATGGCGTTGTCACGGCGGAAGAAACCCATTTGGCCGGCACCACGGATTACATCGAAGTCAAGGCTTCGCACACCGGGTTGCTGTTCAATGCCGAGGCGGCGAGACAAGTCATCGCCTTTCTGCGCGCTGGCGCTTTTCAATAGGCTCCGAAACAGACGGATTCGTTCCCGCTTGAGTGCCGTTACTACAATGTAGAACTTATCTCAAAATCCCGTTCACCCTGAGCGTAGCGCCGCAGGCGCGGAGTCGAAGGGGACCAAGCCTATGATTTTTATATGTTTCGACTTCGTCTGCCCTGAGCTTGTCGAAGGGCTCAACACGAACGGTTGGACA
>DASSRV010000112.1:0-10452 GCA_035701605.1 Gammaproteobacteria bacterium | reverse complement strand
CGGTGCCGCCAGCCTGGATGTGGCGGCAGTGGGCGCGCAACTGGCGGGGGTCCGCGCTCGCACCGACTTGCCGGTGGGCGTCGGTTTCGGCGTGCGCGATGCGGAAACCGCCGCGCGGCTGGCGCCGGTGGCGGACGCCGTGATCGTCGGCAGTGCCGTGGTCAGCCGCATTGCCGGGCAGCGCGACGACCGCAACCGCATGCTGTCCGAGGTGGGTGAATTCGTATCGGGATTGCGCAAGGCCATGGATGCGGCATGAAACATTCCGGAGCTTCGACAAAGTGCAGGATTCCATGAACTGGTTCAAGAAACTGGTGCCATCGCAGATCAACACCGAGGCGCGCAACGAACGCCGCAGCAGTGTGCCGGAAGGTCTGTGGAGCAAATGCAGCGAGTGCAGTGCCGTGCTGTACCGCGCGGAAGTGGAGCGCAACCTGTTCGTATGCCCGAAATGCGGGCATCACATGCGGCTGGGTGCGCGTCAGCGCCTGAATGCGTTCCTGGATGAGGACTCGGGCGTCGAGATCGCAGCCAGCGTGGAGCCGGTGGACATCCTCAAGTTCCGGGACAGCAAGAAGTACAAGGACCGCCTCACCGTATCGCAGAAAACCACCGGCGAGAAAGATGCACTGGTGGTGATGAAGGGGCAACTCAAGGGCATGCGCGTGATCGCGGCCGCGTTCGAATTCAAGTTCATGGGCGGCTCGATGGGCTCGGTGGTGGGCGAGCGTTTCATGCGCGGCGTCAATGCCGCGATCGAGGAAAACGCGCCGTTCATCTGTTTCTCCGCCAGCGGTGGGGCGCGCATGCAGGAAGCGCTGATTTCGCTCATGCAGATGGCCAAGACCAGTGCCGCGCTGGCGCGGTTGTCGCGCAAAGGCATACCTTATATATCGGTGTTGACGGACCCGACCACCGGCGGCGTGTCCGCGAGCTTCGCCATGTTGGGCGACGTCAACGTCGCGGAGCCGAAGGCGCTGATCGGCTTTGCCGGCCAGCGCGTCATCGAGCAGACCGTGCGCGAAACCCTGCCGGAAGGCTTCCAGCGCAGCGAATTCCTGCTCGATCACGGCGCACTCGACATGATCGTGGACCGCCGCGAAATGCGCGACCGCCTGGCCAGCCTGATCGCGATGCTGACGCGTCAGTCGGCGCCGAAAGACAACGACGCCTGATCCGCCTGTCGGTACAATGACGCTTCCCGCCGAGGCGCCGCTGGCGTCGAACCCGGCGCGCAATCAGGGTATTGACCTGCTGCGTGGGGTATCCATTGTGCTGGTGATACTCAATCATGTCGGATTGAGAATTCCGCTCTCACATACCGCGCTCGCGTCGCTGTTGCCGCGTCGGCTGCTGGTGGGACTCAATTACAACGGCTACGAAGCGGTGTTCGTGTTCTTCGTGATTTCCGGTTTTCTGATTGCCAACAATTCATTGCGGCGATGGGGAGTATTGCGGCAGATTGATCTGCGCGGGTTCTATGCGCGACGTTTTGCGCGCATCGTGCCGTGTCTGGTGCTGCTGATTGCCGTGCTCGGCATTCTGGATGGATTCGGATTCGAGGACTACACCATCAAGCATGCCAGTCAGTCGCTGTGGCGCGTCATGCTCGCCGCAGTCGGTCTGCACCTGAACTGGTACGAGGGACAGACCGGCTACCTGCCCGGCAACTGGGACGTGCTCTGGTCGTTGTCCATCGAGGAAATGTTTTATATCGGCTTTCCGCTGGCATGCCTGATGACGCAGCGCAACCGGGTGCTGATCCCATTGCTGGTCGTTCTGGCCGTGTCGCTGCCGGTCACGCGCGGGGCCTTGCACGCCAACGAAATCTGGCAGGAAAAAGCCTATCTGCCGGGCATGGCGGCGATTGCGACCGGGATCCTCGGCGCATTGCTGGTGGCGCGGGCGCCGTTACCGAGGCGGTACTTTACAGTCATGCTGTGTGCCGCGGCCACGCTTGGTCTGGTGGCCGTGGGCTTCTTCGGCGGAACGCTCTGGTCCGCCTGGCGCGACGGCTACATGCTCCTGCTGACGTTTTCGTCGTTGTGTCTGATAACCGGATTCCACTGGCGCGAGCAGGCCGGCTGGCGACGTGCGGTGCCGGGTCTCGGTTGGCTGCGTGCCTGTGGACGCTTGAGTTACGAAATCTACCTGACGCACATGTTTGTGGTGTATGCAGCGGTCAGGCTGTTCCGCAATCTGGGCGGCGATTTGCGGACCGGCTACCTGTGGTACGTGCCGATCCTGTTGCTCTGCGGGTTGCTGGGCTGGCTGGTGGCGAGATTCATCTCGATGCCGCTGGATCGCGGCTTGCGTACCGTTCTGCTCAAACCGGGAACATGAAGTCCGGATCCGCAGCACGTTTTGAGAATCTGCCAGACTGGTTGCGCTGGCAGGAGCAATTGCACCCGAATGCCATTGACATGGGACTGGAGCGGGTACGGCGGGTGCTGGCGGCGATGGGGCTGGCCTCGCCGCGGTTTCATGTGCTGACGGTGGGCGGAACCAACGGCAAGGGCTCCTGTGTCGCGTATCTCGAAGCCATGTTGCGTGCGCAGGGTTATCGGGTGGGGGCCTACACCTCGCCGCACCTGTTGCAGTACAACGAGCGGGTCAGGGTGGATGGCGTGAATGCCGCCGACCATGAATTCTGCACGGCCTTCGCGCACATTGATGCGGCGCGTGCGGATACCAGCCTGACCTATTTCGAATTCGGCACGCTCTCGGCGCTGGATATTTTCACGCGCCGCGGCATTGATGTGGCCGTGCTGGAAGTCGGCATGGGCGGGCGGCTGGACGCGGTGAATGCGGTGGAGCCGGATGGCGCCCTGATCGCATCGGTGGGACTGGATCACATGGAATGGCTGGGCCCCGACCGCGACAGCATCGGGTACGAGAAGGCCGGCATCTATCGCGCCGCGCGACCGGCGATCTGCGGTGATCGTGCGCCGCCGGAACGACTGCTTGCCACTGCCCGTGCACTGGGTGCGGAACCCGGGATACTGGGGCGGGATTTCGACTGGCAGCTTGACGGCGGTGGCTGGCGTTGGCAGGAAGGGAACAAACGCATGGATGGTTTGCCGCCTCCCGCCTTGCCGGGTCGCATTCAATTCGACAATGCCGCGAGCGTCATTGCCCTGCTGCAAGCCCTGCCCCAACTCGGGGTGAGCGAGCCCGCGATCCGTCGTGGACTTGAAGACGCACGCATCCCGGCGCGCTTCCAGCGCGTGACCGGGGCGGTGGAAACTGTGCTCGATGTCGCACACAACCCGGATGCGGCGCGTGTACTGGCGGCCAATCTGGCGGCGTTCCCGGTTGCAGGCCGCACGTTTGCGGTGATCGGCATGTTTCGTGACAAGGCGGTGGAAGCGGTGACATCCGTGCTGGCGCCGCGGGTGGATACCTGGTTCGCGGGCGGATTGGGGGGCACGCGTGCGCAGTCGGCGGACGCTCTGGCGGAACGCATCCGCGTTGCCGTGCCCGACGCTCGCGTGCACGAATATGCTGACGTGAGTACGGCCTATGCGGCCGCGCTCGGCGAGGCACGAGCGGGTGACCGGATCGTGGTGTGCGGCTCGTTCCAGACGGTGGCGGCAGTGCTACAGCAGGTGCAGGCAAAACCCGCTACCATAACCGGGTAAAGCGACGGGAGACGGGTGCATGGACATCGGCATCAAGGAGCGGGTCATCGGCGCGGTGGTGCTGGTCGTGATCGGCATCATCGTCATCCCGTGGGTATTGCAGGGGCCGGCACCGGACACGGCCGTGACCCGGAGCCTGACTCTGCCCGCTGCCTCCACGAGTGCGGCACCGCGGGAATACCGCATGGATCTGAATACAGCGGCACCCGCGCAGCCCGTGATCCAGAGTCCGGCCACCACGCCGGCTGCGCCACCCACGGCAAGCGGGCGCGAGCAGGCCGGCCCCGGGGTCACGCAGAGCATCCAGCGGTCCAATGTTGAGCCGCAGCCCGATGCCACAGCGTCGGCGAAAGGCGGCTGGATGGTGCAGGCCGGCAGCTATGCCGGAAAATCCAATGCACTGCGCCTGCAAAAAACCCTGCAGGCGCGCGGTTACCGGGTTGTCATCAGTGCGCACACGAGTGGCGGCAAGACCTGGTACCGGGTGCGCGTCGGGCCGTACGCCTCACGCACCGCGGCGGAGAAACAGCTTGCGGACATCGGCCGCATCTACGGCGGCAAGCCAAAAGTGGTGCCGGATTCCTGACGCATCCGCGTGGCGCGGGCCGCATCTGGTAAAATGGCCATCCGTTGGCCACGTCGGGGCACGCCGGAACGGCAGGCGCGCATGAGCTGGATTGATTACCTCATCCTCGGCATCATCCTGATTTCGGCGCTGATCAGCCTGTTTCGCGGATTTTTGCGTGAAACCATCTCGCTTGTGACCTGGATCATCGGTTTCTGGCTGGCGCTGCGCTTCGCGCACCCGCTCGGAAGCCTGTTCGGATTCGTGCACAATCCCTCGGTGCGGGTCGTGATCGGCTTCATCCTGATTTTCGTGGTGGTGCTGATGGCGGGCGCGACCTCCAATTATTTCGTTGCCAAGCTGGTGAAGCGCAGCGGCGCGGGCATGGCGGACCGCGTGCTGGGCGTGCTGTTCGGCATGGTGCGCGGCGTGGTGATCGTGCTGGTGCTGACCATGGTGGCGGGCTTCACGCTGCTGCCGCGCGGCACGACCTGGCGGAATTCGGTGCTGGCGCCTTATGCACAAACCCTGGCGCTGGACCTGCGCGGTTTGCTGCCCACGGACGTGGCACGCGAGATGTACCCTGATTCGGCCTGACTGGACCTGAACGAGAGCGCGCATGTGTGGACTGGTTGGAATTGTCGGTTGCAGTGACGTCAATCAACTGCTGTATGACGCATTGATCGTGCTGCAACATCGCGGTCAGGATGCGGCCGGCATCATGACCAGCGATGGTGAGCGGCTGTATCTGCGCAAGAGCAACGGCCTGGTGCGCGACGTATTCCACCAGCGCCACATGTTGCGCCTGCGCGGCCGCATCGGCATCGGTCATTTGCGTTACCCCACCGCGGGTTCCTCCAATTCCGCCGAGGCCCAGCCGTTCTACACCAATTCGCCTTATGGCATCGCGCTCGGGCACAACGGCAATCTGACCAACGCGCACGCGCTCAAGGAGCTTCTGCTGCGCGACGACCGGCGTCACCTCAATACCGATTCCGATTCGGAAGTGCTGCTCAACGTGTTCGCGCATGAATTGCAGCGACTTGGCGGGCAGGAGATCAATGAGGAAGACATCTTCAAGGCGGTCGGCGAAGTGCACAAACGCTGCCGCGGAGCGTATGCCGCGATCACCCTGATCGCGGGTTACGGCATCCTCGGCTTCCGCGATCCGTTCGGCATCCGCCCGCTGGTATTCGGCAAGCGCGAAACGGAAGCCGGTACCGAATACATGATTGCC
The DNA here is from genome assembly GCA_035701605.1 of Gammaproteobacteria bacterium. GTDB lineage: Bacteria > Pseudomonadota > Gammaproteobacteria > Natronospirales > REEB76 > DASSKW01. The sequence continues at coordinate 5,009 of DASSRV010000112.1, read as the reverse complement.
TCCGAAAGCGTGGCGCTGGACGTGTGCGGGTTCGAGCTGGTGCGCGACGTCATGCCGGGTGAAGCCGTGTTGATAGACGAAAACGGCAAGCTGCACACCCGGCAATGCGCCGAGCACCCGATATATTCACCCTGCATTTTCGAGCACGTGTATTTTGCACGCCCGGACTCGATCATGGACGATATCTCGGTGTACAAGGCCCGCATGCGCATGGGCGACAAGCTCGCCGAGAAGATCCAGCGCGACTGGCGTGAGCACGACATTGACGTGGTGATCCCGATCCCGGATACCAGCCGCACCAGCGCCTTGCAGCTCGCCACCGTGCTCGGCATCAAGTACCGCGAGGGCTTCATCAAGAACCGTTACATCGGCCGTACCTTCATCATGCCCGGCCAGCAGCAGCGCAGCAGTTCGGTACGCCAGAAACTGAATGCGATTGATCTGGAATTCCGGGGCAAGAACGTGCTGCTGGTGGACGATTCCATCGTGCGCGGCACCACTTCGCGGCAGATCATCAACATGGCGCGCGATGCCGGCGCCGCCAAGGTGTACTTTGCTTCCGCGGCACCGCCGGTGCGGTACCCCAATGTGTACGGCATTGACATGCCGACGCCGCAGGAGTTGATCGCGCACGACAAGAGCGACGAGGAGATCACCCGTTTCATCGGTGCGGACCGGCTCATCTATCAGGAACTCGACGATCTGGTGGATGCGGTGCGCCGCGGCAATCCGAAAATCCGGCGTTTCGATACCTCGGTGTTTTCGGGCGAATACATCACCGGCGACGTGACCGGCGCGTACCTTGCCACGCTGGCCGAGCAGCGCTCGGACGAGGCCAAGCAGAAACGCCAGCGCGACACCCGTCAGATCATCGAAATGTACAACGTGTCCTGAATCTCCGTATCGGGCATGACGCGACGCGCCCGGTGTGCGGCGCGTCACAACAACAACCGACATGCGTGCCAGCCTGCCGTCATGAAGCCATCCAGCAAATCGGATACGACTCCACGCAAGCTGCTGCTGGAATTGATGCAGCAGGGACTGGCGGCGGTGAACGGCCGCAATTGCGTGCATTCGGCGCTACAGGCGCGCGTGCTTCCCGACAAACTCTATCTGGTCGCCATCGGCAAGGCCGCCGACGCCATGGCGGCGGGCGCGATTGATGCGCTGGGCGGACGCCTGCGTGGCGGACTGGTGGTGACCCGTTACGGCTATCAGGACAGCCCGGTGTACCGCGACCCGCGCCTGTTGTCGCTCGAGGCGGGGCATCCGCTGCCGGACGAACAGAGTCTTGCGGCCGGACGTGCGCTGATGCTGTTCCTGGAGCGGGTGCCGACGGACGCGCAATTCGTGTTCCTGATTTCCGGCGGCGCATCGAGCCTGGTGGAAGTGTTGCCGGACGGCGTGTCATTGCAGCAGTTGCGCGAACTGAACCGCTGGCTGCTGGGTAGCGGCCTGGCGATAGATGCCGTGAACCGGGTACGCTGCGCAGTGTCGTGCATCAAGGGCGGACGTCTTGCAATGCAACTCGCGGGCCGCCGCGCGGAACTGTTGCTGATGCAGGATGTACCCGGCGACCGACCCGAGCAGGTCGGTTCCGGTCTGTTGATGCCACCGGATCGCGATGTACTGCCGACGTTACCTCCCGAGTTTGCCGACTTGCCGCTGGCCGCACCGATTCCGCAACAGCACTTCGAGAATGTCTCGCTGTCCGTCGTCGCGAGCAACCGGCAGATGCTGGAGGCGGTGGCCAAGGCCGCGCAATCGCATCAGATGCCGGTCACGCTCCATGCGGAGCTGCCGCATGCGGATGCCCTGTCATGCGGCGAGCGCATGGCGCAGCAGGTGCGCGATGGCGCGCCGGGATTGCACATCTGGGGCGGCGAAACCGTGGTGAAACTGCCGGCCGTTCCCGGCCGGGGCGGCCGCAATCAGGCACTGGCCTTGTCCGCGGCGGAAATCTTGCAGGGGTGCCGGGATTGCTGGTTGCTGTCGGTGGGCAGTGATGGTGCGGACGGCAACAGCGGGGATGCCGGTGCACTGGTGGACGGCAGCAGCATCCAGCGCGGCGCGGATGCGGGACTGGATGCGCGGGACTGCCTTGAGCGCGCCGACAGCGGCAGGTTTCTCGAGGCGAGCGGCGATCTGGTGCACACCGGTCCGACCGGCACCAATGTCATGGACCTGATTCTCGGTTACAAGGTCCCGCAGTAGTGGCGCCGGACGCATTTCTTGCCTGTCATACGCCCGCGGCCTGGGTTGAGGCGGCGCGCGTCAATCCGGAATTGCTGCTGATTGACCACGCCAATTGCGAAAAGAAGGCGGCAGCGACCGCGCTCAATCTGATGTTCCGATATGGCGAACGCGATGCGGCCTTGCAGGAGGCGATGTCGCGGTTGGCGCGCGAGGAACTGCGGCATTTCGAGCAGGTCACGCGCCTGATGCGCAAGCGGGGTATCGCGCATCAAGCGCTGGGGCCGTCACGCTATGCAGCAGGCTTGCGACGGCACGTGCGCCAACGCGATCCGGAACGGCTGTGCGACCTGCTGGTGGTGGGCGCATTCATCGAGGCGCGCTCCTGTGAGCGCTTCCGTGCCGTGGCGGACACACTGGACCCGGAACTGGCCGGGTTCTACGCCGGTCTCGCGGAATCCGAAGCGCGCCATTTCCATGTCTATCTGGAACTCGCCGAACGGCGCGGCAGGGATACAGCGGAGCGTTGCCGCCTGTTTTCAGGGGTTGAAGCCGGGCTGGTTCAGGACCCGGACCCGGTATTCCGGTTTCACAGCGGCGTACCGGCCTGAGCGGCAACGCGCGCATCTTCCAGCCTGACGCCGTCGGCATCAACCCACAGCAGGCTCCGTTGTTCGTACCAATCGCCCAGCACGATGCGGGTGCGCGGCTGTCCGTCGCTGACGAAGCGATGCACGGCGGGCCGATGGGTGTGGCCGTGAATCAGGCGGTTGACACCGTATTTCCGCAGGATGTCCTCCACGGCGTCCTGGTTGGCGTCCATGATGTCGGCAGCTTTCGCCGCGGTCTGCGCGCGGCTTTCGGCGCGCGCCTGTGCCGCAAGGGCGCGGCGTTCCGTCAGCGGCTTCGCCAGGAAGGCCCGCTGCCAGTCCGGATTGCGCACCATGCTGCGGAACTGCTGGTAAGCGGCATCGTCGGTGCACAGGCTATCGCCGTGCAGCAACAGGGTGGGCGTGCCGTGCAGATCCAGGACGGTTGGTTCGTGCAGCAGTTGGCAGCCGGTCTTGTCGGCGAAGCCGCTCCCGATCAGGAAATCCCGGTTGCCGTGCATGAAATACACCGGGATGCCGAGCGCGTGGTAATCGGCCAGCGCAGCCATCACGCGTGCAGGGTGCGGGTCGGGATCGTCGTCGCCGATCCAGGCTTCGAAGAAATCGCCGAGGATGTAAAGACTCTCGGCACGCCGCGCTGCGCCGGCCAGCAAATCCAGGAACAGGGACGTGATGTGCGGGCGCGCGGCATCGAGATGCAGATCGGAAATGAACAGCGTGGCCATGCGCGTCAGTCCAGCGAAGGCTTGAGCACCCGTGCTTTCAGAATCACCACCGGCTGCAAAGGCGCATCCTTCTTGAACGGCCCGATCTTGCCCGTGGCCACCGCGGCGATCCGGTCCACCACGTCCATGCCCTCGATGACCTTGCCGAACACCGCGTAACCCCAGCGGTCCGGGCGCGGGTCGAGCTTGCGGTTGTCGGCCAGATTGATGAAGAACTGGGCGGTGGCGGTGTGCGGGCTGTCCTCACGCGCCATGGCAAGGGTGCCGCGCAGATTGGACAGCCCGTTGCCGGATTCGTTGGGAATGGCGGGGCCGGTTTTCTTCTCGCGATAGGCCGTGTCGTAGCCGCCGCCCTGGATCACGAAACCGGGTATCACGCGCTGAAACAGGGTGCCGTCGTAGAACCCGGCATTCACGTAATGCAGGAAATTGGCCACCGTGAGCGGCGCGCGCTCGCGATCCAGTTGCACCACGATGGTCCCGAGGCGGGTGATCAGGGCGACATTGGGATAGGGATCGGGCGGTGACAAGGGCCGGACCGGCGTCTGACTGCATGCCGCGAGCAGGAGCAGTACGGACAAGATGGACAGCCGCTTTCTCATGGTGCCTCCCGGTTTGTCGTCATCATACGGGGCATGCCGGAAAATTGACAATTCCGGGGGCACGCCCCGAAGGGCCTGATAAAATGCCGCGCCATGACTGTTCGCACCCGCTTCGCGCCCAGCCCGACCGGACACCTGCACGTGGGCAACGCACGCACGGCGTTGTTCAATGCACTGTTCGCGCGGCATGCGGGCGGTGTCCTGATCCTGCGCATCGAAGATACCGATGCGGAGCGTTCGCGGCGCGAGTTCGAGCGGGATCTGATTGAGGATTTGCGCTGGTTGGGCGTGGTCTGGCAGGAAGGTCCGGATGAGGGCGGCAGCAAGGGTCCGTACCGGCAGTCCGAGCGCGGTGCCGTCTATGCCGAACACATCGCGCAACTGGAGGCGAAGGCACAGGCCTATCCCTGTTTCTGCACGCCCGCGGAACTGGCCCTGTCGCGCAAGGCACAGCTTGCCGCCGGCAAACCGCCGCGCTACGCGGGCACCTGCGCGCACCTCGACAAGCGCGGGATCGAAGCGCGACTCGCCAGGGGACTCAAACCGGCCCTGCGCTTCCGGGTGCCGGACCGGGGGGAGACCGGCTTCGACGATCTGGTGCGCGGGCGGCAGGTGTTCGCCAATCACGACATCGGCGACTTTGTGATCCGGCGCGCGGACGGCAGTCCGGCATTCTTCTTCAGCAATGCGCTGGACGATGCGCTCATGGGCGTGACGCACGTCTTGCGCGGCGAGGATCACCTCGCCAATACGCCGCGCCAGTTGTTGCTGTTGCAGGCCCTGGAGCTGCCGGCGCCGCACTATGGACACCTGTCGCTGATCATCGGCGAGCACGACGCACCGCTTTCTAAACGTGAAGGCGGCGGCAGCCTTGCGGG
>DASSRV010000111.1:0-4921 GCA_035701605.1 Gammaproteobacteria bacterium | reverse complement strand
CGCCCAGTATTACGCGCCCAAGAACTTCAACTTCTGGTATTTCTTCGGTTCCATCGCACTCCTGGTGCTGGTCAACCAGATCCTGACCGGCATCTTCCTCGCCATGAACTACAAACCGTCGGCCACGGAAGCGTTCGCCTCGGTCGAGTACATCATGCGCGACGTGAACTGGGGCTGGCTGATCCGTTACATGCACTCGGTCGGCGCCTCGATGTTCTTCGTGGTGGTGTACCTGCACATGTTCCGCGGCATCATGTACGGTTCCTACAAGAAACCGCGCGAACTGCTGTGGATTTTCGGCGCGCTCATCTACGTCACGCTCATGGCCGAAGCCTTCATGGGCTACCTGTTGCCGTGGGGCCAGATGTCCTATTGGGGCGCGCAGGTCATCATCTCGCTGTTTGGTGCGATCCCCGGCATCGGCGAGGGCCTGTCCACGTGGATTCGCGGCGATTTCACCATTTCCGACATCACCCTGAACCGCTTCTTCGCGCTGCACATCGTGGCGGTGCCGCTGATCCTGATCGGGCTGGTGGTGTTCCACCTGGTGGCGCTGCACGAGGTCGGCTCCAACAACCCGGATGGCGTCGAGATCAAGAAGAAGAAAGACGCACAGGGCATACCGCTGGACGGCATCCCGTTCCACCCGTATTACACCATCAAGGATATCTGCGGCGTGATCGTCTTCGCCGCGATCTTCGCCGCCATCATCTTCTTTGCCCCGGCCATGCACGGCCTGTTCCTGGAACCGGCCAATTTCGAGCCAGCCAATGCGCTCAAGACGCCGCCGGACATCCATCCGCTGTGGTACTTCGGGCCGTTCTACGCGATCCTGCGCTCCTTCCCCAACAAGTTGCTGGGCGTGGTGGCGATGGCGCTGGCGATCTTCCTGCTGTTCCTGTTGCCGTGGATTGACAAGCACCCGATCAAGTCGTTGCGCTACCGCGGCATCCTGTATCGTCGCCTGGTGATCGTGTTCGGCCTGACCTTCGCGGTGCTGGGTTTCGTCGGACTGCAACTCGCGACCGCATTCTGGGCCGAGTTCGGCCAGCGTCTCGCGGAACTGTATTTCCTGTTCTTCGTGGTGTCGTGGGTCTATTCCAGACCGCGCACGCCGCGCTTCCTGGTCGGCTCCTTCATCGTCATCATGGCGCTGATCTCGCTGGGCGACTGGCTCGGCTGGGATCCGTCCAATGTGTCGCTCAAGCTGTATTCGTGGCTGATCCCCGCCATCTATTGCGCGATCTTCCTGTTGTTGCCGGCGCTGTTCGGCAAACTGATTGAACCGGAACAGGTGCCGGAAAGGGTGACGTCCAAATGAAAAAAATGTTCTGCGTAATGCTGCTGGGGCTGCTGCCGGTTGTGGCGCTGGCCCAGGAGGAGGGCGCGGCGCTTCAAGCCGCGCACGTGGACGTCAGCAATACCGCCTCGTTGCAGCGCGGCGCCAAGTATTTCGTGAACTACTGCATGGGCTGCCATTCCGCGCAATACGTGCGTTACAACCGCGTGGGCGAGGACCTCGGCCTGACCAACCCGCAGGTCGAGAGTTACCTGATGCCGGCCGGCGGCAAGATTTCCGACACCATGGTCAGCGCCATGCCGGCTGACGCGGAAACCTGGTTCGGGCGGCAACCGCCGGACCTGTCGCTGGAAGTACGCAATCGCGGTGCCGACTGGGTTTATACCTATCTCAAGTCGTTCTACCTGGACGACAAGACGCTCACCGGCGTCAACAACCTCGTGATGCCGAACGTGGCCATGCCGGACGTGCTGTGGTCCATGCAGGGCACACAGGCCGCCGTGTTCAAGACCGTCAAGACCGAGGGCGGTGCCACCGAGCAGGTATTCGATCATTTCGAGCAGGTTGCGCCCGGACGCATGACGCCTGCGCAGTATGACAAGATGGTGCGCGACATCACCAATTTCCTGGCTTACATCAGCGAGCCGACCCAGCTTGAGGCGCGTAGTCTCGGCCTCAGGGTCATCGGTTTCCTGATCGTGTTCTTCCTGTTTGCCTACATGCTGAAGCGGGAAATCTGGAAGAAAATCCACTGATGCCGGCGGCGCTGCTGATGCGGCGCCGCGGTTTTTGCAGGTTCCATCATGACGCTCTATTCCCGCCCGAACTGCCCGCATTCCCACCGCGTCCGTCTGGTGCTCGCGGAAAAGGGCATCGGCATGGAAATCGTCAACATCGAAGGCAACAAACTGCCGGAAGACCTGCTGGATCTCAATCCCTACAACAGCGTGCCGACCCTGGTGGATCGCGATCTGGTGCTTTACGATCCGCGCATCATCATGGAATACCTGGACGAGCGTTTTCCGCACCCGCCGTTGATGCCGGTGGATCCGGTGGTGCGCGCGCGTTTCCGGCTCGCGCTGTTCCGCATCGAGAAGGACTGGTACAGCCTGGTGGACGAGATCGAGCAATCGCCCGGCAAGCCGCACCTGCGTGCCAAGAAACAGTTGCGCGAAAGCCTGCTGGCCTCCGCCGAAGCCTTCGCCGTCAAACCCTATTTCCTGAGCGATGAATTCTCGCTGGTGGATTGCAGCCTCGCGCCGATCCTGTGGCGGTTGCCGCGTTATGAAATTGACCTGCCGGCGCAGGGCAAGGCCATCACCAAGTACGCCGAGCGCCTGTTTCATCGCCCTGCATTCCGCACCAGCCTGACCGAGCTGGAACGGGAAATGCGCAGCGCCGCCTGAGCGCGTGTCCATTCCGTCGCGCATCCCCGTACGCGGGCGGCGCCATGCCGCCGCAGACATTCGCAATCCGGGGTGCTGACATGCTGTCCCGCAAACCCTACCTGCTGCGCGCCATGCACCAGTGGATTTCCGACAGCGGCATGACGCCGCACATCGTGGTGGATGTCGCTGTGGAAGGGGTGGATGTGCCGCCGGGTTATGCCAAAGACGGCAAGCTGGTGCTCAATATCAGTTACGAAGCCACTCAGGGGTTGGAGTTGGGCAACGAGCAGGTGGCGTTCTCGGCCCGCTTCGGCGGGGTTGCGCGCAACCTGTACATCCCGATGCAGGCGCTGCTCGCCGTCTACGCGCATGAAACCGGACAGGGCATGGTGTTTGGCCCGGAGCAGGAGCCGCCACCCTCCGATCCGGACACCACGGTAACCAAACCGGACGCCGCGCCGCGCAAACCCAGTCTCAAGGTCGTCAAGTAGCGGGGCATGCACCGCGTGGCCGAATCCAGCCAGCTCAATCGAACCGTTCACAAGCTCGCAAGCCTGCCGCCGGCTCTGCGCTGGCGTCTGCTGACCTGGGGTTTCGGGCGCAACGTGCGTTTCGTGAAAACCGCCGGGGTCGAGTTCGGCGAATTGAGCGAGACCCGCGCCTTGCTGTACCTGCCGGACCGCAAGCGGGTGCAGAATCACATCGGCACGGTGCATGCCGCGGCCGTGGCGCTGCTGGCGGAAACCGCCACCGGCGCGCTGCTCGGCATGAACGTGCCGGAAGGCCGCGTGCCGTTGCTGAAAAGCATGCAGGTGGAGTACCTGAAACTCGCGCTCGGCGAGCTGCGCGCGGGAGCCACGCTGACCGCGGCCGATCAGGCCCGCATCCGTGCCGAGGAGAAAGGCGAGATCGTGGTGCCGGTCACCGTGACCGACGCGCGTGATGCGGAACCGGTGCGCTGCCGCATGTTGTGGGCCTGGGTGCCGAAGCGACGCGAGGCGACGCCGTGATCAAGGTGCTGCAATACGACATCACCGATCTGGACGTGGACATCATTGTGAATGCCGCCAACACCGCGCTGCGGGGCGGCGGCGGCGTGGACGGCGCCATTCATCGGGCCGCCGGCCCGGAATTGCTGGACGCCTGCCTCAAGCTCGGCGGTTGCCCGACCGGTGAAGCGCGCATCACTCCGGGTTTCCGTTTGCGCGCACGCTGGGTAATCCATGCCGTGGGCCCGGTGTGGCAGGGAGGCGATCACGGCGAACCGCAGTTGCTGGAAAGCTGCTATGCCAGTGCCTTCAGCCTGGCAAGGGAAAGCGAGGCCCGCAGCATCGCCTTCCCCTGCATCAGTACCGGGGTGTATCACTATCCGAGACAGGAAGCCGCGTACATCGCACTCGACGCCATGCGCAAGAACGAGAATCATTTCCGCAGCATCGTGGCCTGCTGCTTCGATGCCGAGAACGCGGCGATTTACCGCACGTTGCTGGGAGCGGAAAGCAAGAAAGAGACCTGAGCGAAGCGTGTTGAAAGTGGGTGTGTAGCAACAATCCGCCATTGGTGCGGGATGTGTAAAGGGGCGCAGGGTCAGTCTGAAGGCAGCAGTTTTCCCGGATTCAGCAGGTTCCTGGGATCGAACTGCTGCTTGATGCGGCGCATGAGGTCGAGCTGAACGGAATCGAATTCCAGCGACATGAACGGGCGCTTTTCGAGGCCCACGCCGTGTTCGCCGGACAGGGTGCCGTCCAGTGACAGGACCAGCGTGAAGACTTCGTGCAGGCAGGGACCGGCCTGCTTCATCTGTTCCGTATTGTCCGGGTCAATCAGCAGGTTGACGTGGATGTTGCCGTTGCCGGCGTGGCCGAAATTGACGTTGGTGATGCCGTGACGCCGGGAAACATCCTGAAGTCCGTCAATCAGCTCCGCCATGCGTGACACCGGCACGGCGATGTCTTCGTTGATTTTCTTCGGTGCGATCTTGCGCAAGGCCGGGGACAGCGCCTTGCGTGAGGCCCACAGGGCTTCGGTTTCCTGTTTGTCGCGCGCCGTGCGCAGTTCGATGAGGCCCGGACCGCGTGCCGCGGCTTCCACGGCACCGACGCCGGTCTCGATTTGCGAAGCGAGGCCGTCCACCTCGATCAGCAGCATGGCGCCGGCATCCCGTGGCAGGTCGGTCTGTGCGTAGTCGCGGATCATTTCGATGCAGGCGTGGTCAATGAATTCCAGTGCGCAG
>DASSRV010000110.1:0-7099 GCA_035701605.1 Gammaproteobacteria bacterium | reverse complement strand
GGGCCGCGACCGGATCATGCTCCGTTCTGCCCGAATATCAGGGGGAGCTTTCGACGACGGGTTTGGGTACCCCCGTCACCGCAGCAAGTTCATAATGGGTTCGCGTACAAAAGCACAATGGAGCAAAAAGGCGTACGCCGGGAGTCTCAGCATGACCACGATCAAACTGAAACGCGTGTATCTGCCGGCTGCCAGCAGCGATGGCTGCCGCGTTCTGGTGGATCGCGTCTGGCCGCGCGGCATGACCAAGACCAGGGCCAAAGTGGATTTCTGGCTGCGCGAGATCGCGCCGAGCAACGGCCTGCGCAAATGGTTCGGCCATGTGCCGGAGCGCTGGCCGGAATTCAAGAAGCGCTACCTCAAGGAACTCGGCACCAACCGCGCAGCAACAAGTGCGCTGATGGACATTGTCGGTGCGCACCGTCGTGTCACGCTCGTGTTCGGTGCGCGCGACGAGGAACGCAATCAGGCCGTCGTGCTGGCCTTGTATCTCAAGCGTCGCATGAAATAGCCGGGCTCGGCGCCCGGAGCGGGTTCTTTCACGATCCGCGCCGCTCCAGCAAGGGCAATTTGTCGGGCACGCCGTTCCAGCGTCCGGCATCCGGTGGCGCAGGAATCTTCGCGTCTATCACCGGCCAGCGCTGCGCCAGCTCCGCATTGATGGCGAGATAATGCTCCTGGCCATTCGGCACCTCGTCTTCGACAAAAATGGCCTCGGCCGGGCATTCCGCCACGCACAGCGTGCAGTCTATGCACTCCTCGGGATCAATCACCAGGAAATTCGGTCCTTCGTGAAAGCAGTCCACCGGACATACTTCCACGCAATCCGTGTACTTGCACTTGATGCAGTTGTCGGTAACAACATGGGTCAAGGCGTCTGTCTCCGGCCGGTGTATTGCTCCGGAATTGTGCGTGCCGCAGCACAGCGCGGCCTTGATGCACATCAAGCTTGCGCCACGGGCAACAACACGCCTAAGCTGTCCGGAAACCGGGAGCGGCAGGATCATGGGTGACAACGGCTGGCTGGCGCGCGAACTGCGGCATCATTACCTGTTTTCCGCGCTCAACGAAACCCAGCGTGCGCGCATCCTGAGTCATGTATTCACACGCAGCTTCGGCGCCGGCGAACTGCTGTTCAGCCGGAACGATCCGGCACCGTCATTCTTCCTGCTGCGAAACGGCGTGGTGAAGCTCTACCGGGTATCGGCGGATGGCCAGGAAAAAATCATGCGCCTGATCCGCGCCGGCCAGAGCTTCGCGGAAAGCATCATGTTCATGGACCAGCCGCATTACCCGGTACACGGCGCCGGCGTCGAGGCCGGCGAACTGCTGGTCATCGAGCGCAGCGGTTATCTTGAAATGCTGCGTGAATCATTCGATACCTGCCGCGCGGTCATGGTGCAGATGACGCAGCGCATCCAGGCACACTGGGACGAGATCGAAGCCCTGACACTGCAAAACAGCCGTTACCGGGTCACGCACTATCTGCTGTCACTGGTGCCGGAAGGACAGCGCGGCACCGTTACCGTAACGCTGCCGTCGCGCAAGATGCTGATCGCCGCACAACTCGCCATTACGCCGGAAACCCTGTCACGGGTGCTGCGGGTGCTGTCGGATGAAGGACTGATCGAAGTGCAGGAGGAAAACATCCGCATCCCGGACGTGGACAGCCTGCGCAAACGCATGCACTGAGTGTCAGTGCCGCCGCACGTGCTCCTGGGGCAACAATGCGGCACACAGCCCGGATCTGGTTTCAGCCGAGAGTTGTCGCGGCAGTTCTCCGAACAACCCGCGTTCCTCGCGCCGATGATGATGCTCGAACACGTGCTTGAAGGTCTTTTCCTCGTCCAGCAAGGCCAGCAGCAGGGTCGGCGACACCCCACGGCGGCGCGCACGCGCCAGCTTGATCGCCAGCTTGCCGGCCAGTTCCAGCAGCTTGCGGTGCTCAGCGCGGTAAATCTCCGGGTTCCAGCGCGGGGCAGCGGATTGCGCGCCGGGTGCACAAGGCAGCAGCCAGTCCTCCTCGATCCTGATGTGCGCCGCGAGCCTTGCATGATGATGTGACAGCAGGCGAGCGGCATGCGCCCACCTGCGCCGCAGCAGGGCTTCCTGATGACGCTGGAACAGCATACCGAGATCCCTGTGCTCGCGGCGCAGCAAGGCGAATGGATCCGGTGCATTCATGTTCAGAATCCGCGCCCGCCGGCGGCCGCAGCGGCAATGATGACCAGCCCGATCGAGAGCAGCAGCGTGTGGCTGCGTTGCAACCGCCGCCAGCCGCGCTCATCCGGGTGTGCGCCGCGCATGATGTGCCTGAGCAGGCCGAGTGGTGCCAGTACGAACAGGAACATAACGAACAACAGCCAGTACAGCATCATTGCATCCAGCCACCACCATGCGGCGTGATGCAAGTGCCGCCACAGCTCGAGCCGCCACAGCAGATAACCGCCGGACAGCCCCACCAGGATCACCGCGATGCGCGCCTGCGGTGCGAAGCGGCTTTCGATGGCGCGGAACGCTGCGGCCGGATCGCCGACGGCGCCCGCGCGCAGTGCCGGCAGGAACACGCAGGCCACGAACGCGATACCGCCGATCCACCACACGACGGACAGCACGTGCACGGCGATGGCAATGCCGAGGTCGCTCATGGCGATCAATGCACGACTTCGGCGGCCGGAGTGTCGCCGTGATAGATGTCCGGCCGTTCCGCGCCGGTCACGATCAGCGAACCGGACAGTCCGCGTTCGGCACGCGACAGGGCGTGATCCACCAGAATGTACTTGCCCGGCACTTCAGTGGTGAATTCCACCATGCCGGCGCCGCCCGGCGGCACGGTGATGGTTTGCACGTCCTTGAGCGGTGGACTCAATAACGAGCCCAGCAGGTAGGCGCGATCGAAAATCTCGCCGATGACATGGAACGAGGACGTGAAATTTGGGCCGCCGTCGCCGAAGAAAATCCGTACCGTGTCGCCGGTCTTCGAATGCAGCGGGTGATACTTGTTGAGCGCGTCCACCGCGCCGTTGAACACGAAGTACTCGGGCTGTTCGTCCAGCAGTTTCCTGACGTCGAATTCCTGATAGCCCTGCTGGCCGAACGCGCCGACGGTGTAAATCTCGCTCTGCATCACGTAATACTCGTGATCCACCTTCGGCAATCCGCCGGCCGGTACCACCAGGATCAGCCCGAACATGCCGTTGGCGATGTGCTGCGCCACCATCGGCGTGGCGCAGTGATACACGTACAGGCCCGGATCGAGCGCCTTGAAAGTCAGCGTCTTCTCGCCGCCCGGCGGCACCTGCAACACCGCCGCGCCGCCGCCCGGGCCGGTGACGGCGTGAAAATCAATCGAATGGATCATGCGGCTGCTGGCGGCGTTCCTGAACCGCACCACCACGGTGTCGCCCACCCGCACGCGCAGCATCGGGCCCGGCACCTTGCCGTTGAAAGTCCAGTAGTTGTAGGTGGTGCCATCCGCGAGCCGCGCCTTCACCTCGAAACTCTCGATGGTGTAATGCACGGTGGTCGGCGCACGATTGCCCACCGGCGGCGGCACGTCGGCCGGATCGCGGCTGATGTCGTTGCGCAACTCCGGTACTTCAGTCGCCACGGGTTTGCCCACGATCAGCTTGCCGGCCATGCCGGCCTGGCGGTGGCCCGGCAGGGTGCAGAAATAATCGAACGTACCGGCCTTGTCCGCACGGAACACGATGATCGTGCTCGCGCCCTTGGCCAGCACGTGGTCCGACAGCGCATCGAACTGCGGCACGGTGATGTCGTGCTCGGCACCGTCGCCGTTGATGAGCGTGATCTGCACCACCGCACCCAGCGGAATCCTGAGTGTCGGATTGATCTTGCCGTCAATGTCGCCACCCACGCCCTGATAGCCCATGCCGGCAGCGCCGATGTGGGTGCGCAGCGTGAAGGTGAAATCCGGCTGGTAGCTAATGGCCTGGGGATTGGGGTTGGGCGCGGGCCGCGCCAGGACCAGCGGTGCAGCCAGCAGCAAGGCGACGGCGAAGAGGTATTTCACAACGGCGGTCAACCAGAAGCGGCGCAACATGGGGACTCCTGACGGGTACCGATGAAAACGACGGAATCAGTCTATACCGCACCCCATCCGCACAACTTGATATGAATCAAGTCGCAACGGCCCGCTCGCCACGCCGGCGCGGCATACTCAGGCGGCCGACTCGCTCAGGCGCCGGTATTTCTCCAGCAACTGTTCACGAGTTTCGGGATGCGCTTCATCGAGCGGGATGCAGTCCACCGGGCACACCTCACGGCATTGCGGGGTGTCGAAATGACCGACGCATTCGGTACACAGGTCCGGGGCGATTTCGTAGATGTCCGGACCCTGGGAAATCGCGTGATTCGGGCACTCCGGCTCGCACACGTCGCAGTTGATGCAGGCATCGGTAATCTTGAGCGCCACGTCGTGCTCCGCCGGAAAACAGCGGCGTTATTTTAACGCTTCCTGAGTTTCAGCAGCTCGGCCTGCACCGCCGGATGCACGAAGCGCGACACGTCGCCGCCGAGCGCCGCGATTTCCCGTACCAGACTGGAGGAAATGAACGTGAACTGCTCGGCGGGCGACATGAAGATGGTCTCCACGTCCGGCCCGAGGTGCCGGTTCATCGCGGCCAACTGGAACTCGAATTCGAAATCCGAGACCGCACGCAGGCCGCGCAGAATGGCATGGATACCCTGCTTGCGCGCGAACTCCACGGTAAGTTCGGAAAACCCGCACACTTCCGCTTCGGGGATGTCCGCCAGCGCGGCGCGCGCCAAGGCCACGCGCTGTTCCAGCGGGAATGCCGGGGCCTTGCCGGGGTTGGCGGCAATCGCCACCACCACGCGGCCGAACAGGCGCGCCGCGCGCCGCACGATGTCGGCGTGGCCGTTGGTGATGGGATCGAAGGTGCCGGGATACAGGATGCTGCCGGGCATGTTGCCTTCCTCATGCGGGTTGCGGGTGAGCCTGGCCCAGCGCCGATGATACCAGTCCGTACCCGACTTGCCCGGCACGCGCCTCGCGCCACCACTGCCAGCCATCGGGCAACGACGGCGCATGTCCGGCGGCATACTCGACATAAATACATGCGCCCGGCCGCAGCCATGCGCCCGTACAGAGTTCATGCAGCGCTCGCGGCAGCAGCTCCGATGCGAACGGCGGATCCAGGAACACCAGATCGAACGCGCGCGCGGGACCGCCCAGAAACGCCATGGCCTCCGATTGCAGCGCGTCGCCGCCGCGCGCATGCAGCGCAGCGAGGTGCGCGCGCAGCGTTTCGATGACGGCGCGCTCCCGGTCCACGAACACGCAACTGGCCGCGCCGCGCGACAGTGCCTCCAGTCCCAGCGCGCCGCTGCCGGCGAACAGGTCGAGACAGCGCATCCCGGTCACGCGGCCCTGCAACCAGTTGAACAGGGTTTCACGCACCCGGTCCGGTGACGGCCGGATGCCGGGCAGCAGCGGAAATCCGAGGCGGCGGCGGCGCCAGTCGCCGGCAATGATGCGGAACTCGTTGCGATACCCGCGTCCGCGGTTGTGCATGGGACAATTCCACCTGTTTCAGATACTTGCAGCCGGCGGCACGACTGCTTGCACGGCAATGCGCATCCAGCGTACCCTACTTCGGCCATTCACGGAGGTACACAAATGAGAATGCGTGCCCTGGTTCTGCTGCTTGCGCTCCCTGTCGCCCTGACTGCCTGCGTCAAGAGCAGCGATTCGACCACGCCCAGCCCCAACCCGAACGCGGGCTCCCAGGCGCGTTTTGCCCCGCTCTCGGGCATCATGCCGTTTCCGAATGATCTGTATTTCAACGGCAGTACCACCGGCACCCTGAATATCCCGGTGCTGGACACAACCCAGGCCGCGAATGCGCCAACCCTGGCGATGAATCATCTGGACGGCTTCGGCACGCAGTCCGTCATCAATGCGTATTTCACCACTGCCGTGGACCCGGCCAGCCTCAATGCCGGCGACGTCATGGTGTTCCAGGTCAGCACGGATCCTGCGACCAAGGCCGTGATCGGTTTCGTGAAGCCGCTGGTCCTGGGCACCGATTACAGCGTCGGCGTCTCCGACTCGGCCGATTCGGACGGCACCGTGCTCAACATCACGCCGCTCAAGCCGCTGGCGGGCGGTTCGAGCTATCTCGTGGTGCTGACCAGCGACATCAAGGACACCGATGGCAACAACATGGTGGCGAGCAGCGACTTCGCCTCGATCATCGCCGCCGATGAGCCGGCGCTCGCGGCCGGCGGCGATCTCACCAAGATTGATACCAGCAAGCTGACCAGTGACGAGCTGTTGCCGGTGGCGCAGTTCACGCTCGGCCAACTGGGCGTCGCGGCGGCCCTCAATGTTGACATGACCAAGGTCGTGTTGACGTTCAGCTTCAGCACCCAGTACATCGGCGCCTCGCTGCAAACCCTGGCTGCGACCGCCACCGCCACGGCGCAACCGGCAGGTGTCGGCATCGTGGATACCGGACTCACCGCTTCCGACGCACTCAAGGCCGGCGGCATTACCTCGCCGCCTGCCGCCGCGGCATTGGCGGAAATCTATGCCGGCACGGTGGCCCTGCCCTATTACTCGGCACTGCCGACCACTGACGACACCACCGCGCCGCTGACCGGCTACTGGCACGGCGCGAAAAACGGCGGTGACACCACCGCGCTCGATGCCCTGCCGAAAGCCACCGCGGCACAGAACATCATCCCGATTCTGGTCAGCATTCCGAATGCGACGAGCGGCTGCACCCAACCCGCCGGCACAGGCTGGAAGACCGTGATCTTCCAGCACGGCATCACCCAGAACCGCGAGAACATGTTCGCCGTGGCCGGCTCCTTCGCCAGCCAGTGCTTCGCGGTGGTCGCGATTGACCTGCCGCTGCACGGCGTCACCGATACCAAGGACCCGCTGTACATGGCGGATTTCGAACGCACCTTCAATCTGCCGGAAGTCACGCCGTTCTTCAGTACATCGAGCAGCACCATCGCGCCGTCGGGCAGCTATTTCATCAATCTCGGCAGTCTGCTGACGTCGCGCGACAACCTGCGCGAGGGCGTGGCGGACCTCATCAACCTC
>DASSRV010000109.1:0-3064 GCA_035701605.1 Gammaproteobacteria bacterium | reverse complement strand
TACCGGTTCCGGGTGGTGGACGCGCTCATCACCAATTTCCACCTGCCGGAGTCCACGCTGCTGATGCTGGTGAGTGCGTTCGCCGGGCGCGAGCAGGTGCTGGCGGCCTATCGCCACGCGGTGGCCGCGCGTTACCGTTTTTTCAGTTACGGCGACGCCATGTTTGTGACGCCGGCTCCCGATTTCCGTCGCCCCGACGAAAGTCTGGGAATTTGATCTTGACTGGATACCGGCGTTCGCCGGTATGACGGACAAGATGGGGAAGATGGGGAAGATGGGGAAGATATCAGCGGTGTTTCCCGGTTACCCCGGCCGTTGCATCCCCCACCTCGTCGCCCCGGCCCTTCGACAAGCTCAGGATAGACCGGACTGCGTCCGAGCCGGGGCCCAGATCTTGAACCGGTTCTCCCGGCTCAGCCGGGGCACTTCCGTCCGAATCGCGTCCGGGACAGGCATTCATCAAACCGGGCTGGATTGTCCGGTAAACTGCCGCGCATGAAATTCGAGCTGCTGAAAACCGACGGCGCCGCGCGCCGCGGACGTCTCACCTTTCCGCGCGGCACGGTGGAGACGCCGGCCTTCATGCCGGTCGGTACCTATGGCACGGTCAAGGCCATGACGCCCGAGGAACTGCGCGAGACCGGCGCGGAAATCATCCTCGGCAACACCTTCCACCTGATGCTCAGGCCCGGTACCGACATCGTGCGCGCGCACGGGGATCTGCACGATTTCATGCACTGGGACGGGCCGATCCTGACGGATTCCGGCGGCTTCCAGGTCTGGAGCCTCGCGGAGTTGCGCAAGATCACGGAACAGGGCGTCAGTTTCCAGTCGCCGGTGAACGGCGACCCCGTGTTTCTCAGTCCGGAAGACTCCATCCGCGTGCAGCACGCGCTCGGCGCCGACATCATCATGGTATTTGACGAGTGCACGCCGTATCCGGCGGACGAAGCCACCGCCCGCGCATCCATGGAGCTGTCGCTGCGCTGGGCGCGGCGCTCGCGCGAGGCGCACGGCACGCATCCCTCCGCGCTGTTCGGGATTGTGCAGGGCGGCATGCACGCGGGGCTGCGCGCGGCCTCGCTCGCGGGACTCGTGGAAACCGGCTTCGACGGCTATGCGCTGGGCGGGCTGTCGGTGGGCGAAACCGAGGCCGAACGGCTCGGAGTGCTGGATGCCATGGCGCCGTTGTTGCCGGCCGACAAACCGCACTACCTGATGGGCGTCGGCACGCCGCAGGACATCGTGGCGGCCGTGGCGCGCGGCGTGGACATGTTCGATTGCGTGATGCCGACCCGCAATGCGCGCAACGGCCACCTGTTCACCAGCGCGGGGGTGCTGCGCATCCGCAACAGCCAGTACCAGTCCGATACCCGGCCGCTGGATGAGGCATGCGCGTGCTACACCTGCCGGCATTACAGCCGCGCTTACCTGCGACACCTCGACAAGTGCGGCGAGATCCTGGCGCCGCGTCTGATGACCATCCACAACCTGCACTATTACCAATCCCTGATGCGGGACATCCGCGCCGCCATCGGGGAGGGCGGTTTTGCGGCGTTTTCCGGCGCATTTCTGGCCCGGCCGGACAGCGCGGAGGCTTGAAAAACCCCGGGTCCGGAGCCAATTCGGCCCAAGACGTTGTAAAATCCGCGCTTTGCCCCAGTTCGTCCGGCGAAATCCACCCCCCATTGCAGGACCCTTCATGAGTTTCCTCATCTCCGACGCCTACGCCGCCGCCGCGCCCGCCTCCGCAGGGGGCGATCCGGTGGTCACCATCATCATGTTCGTGGCCGTGATCGCGTTCTTCTGGTTCTTCCTGATCCGGCCGCAGCAGAAAAAGCAGAAAGAGCACCAGAAACTGCTGAGCGCGCTCGCCAAGGGCGACGAGGTCGTGACCAGCGGCGGCATGCTGGGCCGCGTCAAGGACGTGGGTGAGCAGTTCGTCACCCTTGAAGTGGCAAGCGGCGTGGACGTGCGCGTGCAGAAACAGGCCGTGGGCGCCGTCATGCCCAAGGGCACCATCAAGAACCTGTAAGAGTCCGGAATCGTTATGCTGAACCGTTATCCCGCGTGGAAGAACATCGTTGTGGTGCTGGTCACCGCGCTCGGCATCCTGTTTGCCCTGCCCAACCTGTATGGCGAGGATCCCGCCCTGCAGGTGTCCGAGAACGGCGCGACAGTGACCGAAGCCACGGTGACGCAGGTCAAGCAGGCACTCGATACCGCCAAGCTGCCGTATCGGGATGCCGAGATTGACAAGAAACAGGTGTTGGTGCGCTTCGACGGCACCGACACGCAGTTGCGCGCGCTGGATGCCGTGAAACAGGCACTGGGAGACAAATACACCGTCGCGCTCAATCTGGCGCCACGCACGCCGGAATGGATGCAGGCCATCGGCCTCAAACCCATGTCCAAGGGTCTGGACCTTCAGGGCGGTGTGCACTTCCAGTTGCGGGTGGATCTGGATGCCGCGGTGCAGACGACCTTGCAACGCAATGTCAACGACCTGCGCGGCGCGTTCCGCGAAAAGCTGATCCGCTATGAAGACCTGTCCCTTGCTGGCAGCAACGTCAACATGACGTTCCGCAGCGCGGACGACGTGTCCAAGGCGCGCCAGTTGCTGGCCGCGCAGTACCCGCAGTTCACGGTGAGTTCCGGCAGCGCGGCCAACACGCTGGTGGCGGTGATGACGCCGGCGGAAGTGCAGCGTATCCGCAGTTCCGCGGTGGACCAGAACATCACCACGTTGCGCAACCGCGTCAATGAACTGGGTGTCGCGGAGCCGGTGGTGCAGCAGCAGGGCATCAACAGCATCGTGGTGGAATTGCCCGGCGTGCAGGACACCACGCGCGCCAAGAACATCCTGGGTGGGACCGCCACCCTTGAATTCAGGCTGGTGGATTACACCAGCAGCGCCATCCAGGCGCAGCAGAGCGGGCACGTGCCGCTGGAAGACCAGTTGTTCAAGGACAGGCAAGGCAACCCGGTACTGCTCAAGCGCGACGTGATCGCAAGCGGCGCGAACCTGGTGGATGCGGTCTCCGGCTTCGATCAGGAAACCGGT
>DASSRV010000108.1:0-4002 GCA_035701605.1 Gammaproteobacteria bacterium | reverse complement strand
GGCGTCTGCAAAGTTGCCGCTCATCACACAGGCATGCCGAAAGTCCACGTTTGCGAGATCTGCCGAAGCAAATCCCGGTTCGTGCAGGATGGATTCCGTGAATGAGGCTCCGGCCAATTTGGCACCGTCGAAGCGCACATTGCGGAAAATGCCCCCACCCAGCATCGCGCCGGACAGATCGGCAGTGGAGAAATCCTCGTTGCTGATGATTTCACCCTCACGAACGGCCTGCTCCAGTTCGGCTTTCGTTCTCATGGATGCCAGTCTTTGAGCTTGGTGAGCTTGAGGTTGGCGTCATGGAACCGTGTGTCGCCAACCGTAATGCCGAGAAATTCCGCGCCATAGCAATTCGAGCCTTGCAGGCTCGCTTTGACCAGTCGTGCCTTGTTCAGCATGGCCTCCATCAGGTTGGCACTTGCGAGATCCGCGGACTCGAGATCGGCGCGCATGAAGAGAGTATGCACGGCGGAAGCTCCCGCGAGGCTGGCACCTTTGAGCTTGCTATCACTCAGCTCACAGCCATCCAGTACCGCCCCGGTAAAACGGGCTCCTTCCAGATCGAGGGCGCGCAGGTTCGAACCGGGTAATTTGGCATGTGTGAAGTTGCCGCCCTTGATGGAGACCTCCCCCACCACGCGCAGGTTGGGTAACTCCGCATCCGTGAAGTCCGCACCCGTCATCTGCATGTTGACGAACAGCATGCCATCCCCGCGCGCGCGCGCCAGCCGGATGCGATCCGCACTACCATCAACGAATATGCCTTTGATGAATTCCGTACCCTCGAAATCGGCTCCACTCAGGTCACAGTCGTGGAAAATGACATTCGCGACCCGGCTGTTGTGCAAATTGCAAGCCGAGAAATTGCCATTCAATACCTGGGTCTCGCTGAACGAGGCGTGTTCGAACCGGGAACCGGCAAGCTGCGCCTCGCTCAGCGTGGCGCGGTCGAACTTCACGTTGTTTCCCTGCGCGCCATCCAGTATCGCCTTGCCGAGGCAGGCGCCGCTCAAATCCACATCATCCAGCACGGTAGCACTCAAATCCGCCTTGGCCAGAATCGCACCACTGAGATTCGCACCGTTCAGCCTGGCGCCGGAAAAATTCGCGAATTCCAGATAGGCGCGGCTGAAATCCGCACCACTCAGGTCCTCGCCGGCGAGGTTGATGCCGGCCAGGTCACGGTCCGCCAGCGATTCACCGCGCCTGAAACGGGCCAGGATATCGGCGCGCAGTGCATCCAGCCCGGCACGGCGTTGCTCCGGCAACAAGCTGATCATCTGGTGCGCCCCCATGGCATAACCCAGATGGAAAGCCTCATTCGCACGTTTGATCCTGGCGTCCAGTTCGTTGTTGATCCCCGCCAGCGCCGTATCGAATTTTGCGGCTAGCGCAGGGAACCGCGCCACCAGTTCGCGCACGCGTTCAATCTGTGTGCCAGCGGTGAACCGCGGCAGATCAGCCTGACTTCTGGTTTTCTCCATCAGTTGATCAAAATCCTGTCCGAATTGCTGGCAGATGGCGCGCGCCTTGTCCACGGCTTCCTGTCTGACCTGCTCAGCATGCGCTTTCGCCTCGGCCGTGAGTTTGCCGATGTCCAGGTTTTCGAGATTTATCTCAAACGGTTTGGCATCGGCCGGCGCAGCAGGTAACTGCCCGGCCTTGACACCCAGAGCCAGAAGTTTTTCCTTGACTCGCGCTTTTTCCTTTTCCGCCCGTGCCTTGAAATTCTGTTCCAATACACCGTCACGCGGAGACTCCTCGCCACAGCGTTCGATCATTTCCACCAGACCGGAGCGATCTCCATCCGGGATTAAATCGGCTTCGTTCAGCAGATACTGGGAGCGGGTCTCCAGTGCCACCCGTTTGCGTAGCGCTTCCTGGTAATGTTCAAGGCTACGGCGCGGATCGCGCAAGCGCTCGTAAGCCAGCATGATTTCCCGGATATCCATGGCGTCGTCGGTGCCGATCAGGCCATCGCCGCGCCACACGATCATGCCCACATCCTGATCGGGAATGAAATACACGGTATCGAGTTGCATCGGAAGTTCGCGGAACTGCTGGGTGCCGTCCGGCAGTTTCTGGGTAATGAACACACGCGACAGCAGCCCGGGCAGTTGACCTTCGATCAGCGGTTTGTCCGGATGCAGATTGCGCAAGCTGAAGCTTTCGTCGCCCTTGAAATGACCCTCCAGCCACTGATCCGGGGCAGTAGCATTGAAATGAGTCCAGTCAATGTCGTCGGCCAGACCGGGCGCACGCTCCTTCTGCCATTTCTGATCGTAGGTGCCGACCTTCCTGAAGCGCTGCGGCCAGGTGAGATCAATCATGCCAAAGCTCGCCACCGGAGGCTTGTCGTCCGGCGAACCGATCAAATGATCGGGAATCTCCAGATTCGGCAGAGGCTGGCGCTTGCCGGTTTCGGTTTCAACCGCGACGGCGCCCTTGCCGAGCGGGTTCTCCTTGTAATCCGGGCCGCCGAAAGCCTGCGCAAACGTCAATGGTATGTCGGTGACGGGTTCGGGATCGGTCACGCCCACGCCCACGCCTACCGCCTTTTTCCAGTAACGATTGCCAAATACCGCCAGACGTTTGCGCAATCCGCCGAGCGTGACTTCCACCTGACCCGCCGGCACCGGCTTGCCGCCGGGCGCATGGAAGCTGCCCAGCACGATGTATTCGCCGCGTGCTTTCGGCATGGCCGCGTCCAGCATGGCGTCGCGGCCCAGCGCCCCCGCCACGATCTGCCAAAGCTCGTTCTCCGGTAGCACCTTGCCCGACTCGCTGAGCGAGAACATGGTGAACACGCTCGCGCAGAAATGGTTCTCGCCGCGATACTGGTAAGTGCGGTGCAACAGGCTCTGCTTGAAAGGTTTGACTACGCGCACGTGCCCACCCTGTCGCCGTCCTGTTTGCGGGGCTGCTTCATGCGAAGGCCCCTTCCGAGGTCCGCAGCAGATCGCTACCCCCGTTATAGAGGCTGCCCCAGATGACGGGGCGATCCGGATCGCCGTTGATGAACAGCACCATGACTTCGGCACCGACTTCCAGCGTGTACACGGTGCCGAAACGCGCCCCGGCCGCGGGCTGAGCCATGCGCATCCAGCACGTCACCTTGCTGGCGGGATCGTCCGCGTTCACGAATGGCAGTTCGACCCGGTAACGGCCCTGATTGTCGAGTGGCAATACGTCGTGCGCACTGTCTGCAAAAATGAATCCTGTGATGACACCGCCCACGCGCGGTTTGGGGGTGTTGCGCCGCGGCCGGAACTGCACGCTGCTGGCCACGGCGTTGAAGCTGTTGCTGTAATAGGCTTCGTTGCCGGCACGTTCGGCGTCGTCGTAACTGCGGCCACTCCAGCTCTGATCCAGGTTGCGGGCGCTGTGCCGGACTTCGGTAACCAGATAACCCTGGTTGTAATCCTTGAATGCATGCCCCTGCAACTTGAAGCTGTACCCCGCGCGCAGGCCGCACACCGCGCCGCTGCCTTCATAGGTGCTGGCCCAGCACCCGGATTCCTCGGCGCGCAGTTTCGCGATGCGGGCGGCGTCTTCCGGGCTCATGGTGTTCTCGCCGAACAGCCACACCGAACCGTATTCACCGGGATACCCGCCACCGGCGGTAATCTTGGCGTTGCCGATCACGTCCAGCGAGGGCTGGGCGTAATTGTAGTCCTTCACTTTTACGTCCAGCGGCGTCTGCGCATAGCGGCAACGCAACCGCACAATGGATTCATAATCCTTGGTACTGCCGGGATCCGCGAACGACACGGGATCCAGATCCGGTACGGGGCTGTAGTCCTTGCCGTCGGCCAGCATCAGCTTGCAGGCCTTGTCGTCGTTCTCGAAATAGAAGTGGATGCCTTCCTGTTCCATCAGGCGGCTGATGAAATCGAGATCGGTTTCGTGGTACTGGCAGGTGAACTCGCGCTGCGGATACTTGCCGGTCAATCCGCTGAAATCATAATCCGCGCCCTTGGAAAAACCCGCGGTCTTGAGGGTCTC
>DASSRV010000107.1:0-12076 GCA_035701605.1 Gammaproteobacteria bacterium | reverse complement strand
GGCTTCCTGATCGCCCGCGTCTTTCTCGGCCACCTGTTCCTTGAAGCGCTGCGCCTGATCTTCCGGATCGTTCAGCTCCGAGAAGCCGTTGGCCAGCTCGCGCCCGGCCACGAAGAACTCGAACCGGTCGGTGAGAAAGTCATCCGTATCCTTGCGCCGCGACAAGGGCGACACTTCAGCAGGATAATCAATGATGAAGGTCGGTTGCGCCAGATTGGGTTCCACCGTTTTCTCGAATATCTCGAGTTGCAGTTTGCCGGCGCCGTAGCTGGGCTTGACGGACAGCTTGAGCTTTTCGCAGATACCGCGAAGATATGCCGCATCGCGCAACTTGCCCTCGTCCAGGTGATTTGCTTCACGGATGGCCTGCTCCACTGAGATGCGGCGGAAGGCCGGGCCGAAATCGAAGGTCTCACCCTGATAGCTGACGCTGGACGTCCCGTTCAATGCCTCGGCGAGACTGCGCATCAGGTTCTCGGTCAGGTCCATCAGGTCGTGATAGGTCGCATACGCCTGATAGAACTCCAGCATGGTGAATTCGGGATTGTGACGAGTGGACACGCCCTCGTTGCGGAAATTGCGGTTGATCTCGAACACGCGCTCGAAACCGCCCACCACCAGCCGCTTCAAGTACAGCTCCGGCGCAATGCGCATGTACAGCGGCATGTCCAGCGTGTTGTGATGCGTGATGAACGGGCGCGCCGTGGCACCGCCCGGAATCGGCTGCATCATCGGCGTCTCGACTTCCAGAAAGCCCAGCGCATTCATGAAATCGCGCACGTGCTGCACGATTCGGGTGCGGGTCTGGAACACCCTGACAGACTCCGGATTCATGATCAAGTCAAGATAACGCTGGCGATAGCGGGTTTCGGTATCGGCCAGGCCGTGGAATTTCTCCGGTAAGGGTCGTAGCGACTTGCTGAGCAGGCGCAGACTGTCGGCGCGCACCGAAAGCTCGTCGGTCTTGGTCTTGAACAGCACACCTTCCACCGCCACGATATCGCCCACATCCCAGGTCTTGAAGGCGTCGTACACGCCCTCGCCCAGGGTTTCGCGCTGTGCGAACAACTGGATTCGGCCGCTGCTGTCCTGCAAGTGTGCAAAACTGGCCTTGCCCATGATGCGTTTTGCCATCATGCGCCCGGCCACGTGCACGCGAATCTTTTCCTGATCCAGCGATTCCCCGCTGCGGTGCCCATACAGGCCGTGCAGGTCTGCCGCCAGGGCGTCGCGCTGGAAACCATTGGGATAAGCGATGCCCTGCTCACGCAGCTTCGCCAACTTGTCACGGCGCTGCTGGATCAGGCTGTTCTCGTCCTGTTGCTCGGTCATGTTGCATTCCCCGGTGGTGTGCGCGCCGGCCGCCTTACAGGCCGTGTTTCAGTGATGCCTCGATGAAATCGTCGAGATCGCCGTCCAGCACTTTCTGCGTGTTGCCGGTCTCGTAGCCGGTGCGCAGATCCTTGATACGCGACTGGTCCAGCACGTAGGAGCGGATCTGGCTGCCCCAGCCGATGTCGGCCTTGCTGTCTTCCAGCTTCTGCTGCTCGGCCCGGCGCTTCTGCTCTTCCATTTCATACAGTTTCGCCTTCAACTGCTTCATGGCAGTGGCACGGTTCTTGTGCTGCGAGCGCTCGTTCTGGCACGCCACCACGATGCCGCTGGGAATGTGCGTGATGCGGATGGCAGAATCGGTCTTGTTGACGTGCTGGCCGCCCGCGCCGCTGGAACGGTAGGTGTCCACTTTCAGGTCCGCCGGATTGATCTCGATCTCGATCTCGTCGTCCACTTCCGGCGACACGAAGATGGCGGCAAACGAAGTATGCCGGCGGTTGCCGGAATCGAACGGCGATTTGCGCACCAGGCGATGCACGCCGGTTTCGGTACGCAACCAGCCGTAGGCATACTCGCCCTCGAAACGCACGGTGGCACTCTTGATACCGGCCACTTCGCCGTCCGACGCTTCGATCAGCTCGGTTCTGAAGCCGCGACGCTCGCCCCAGCGCAGATACATGCGCAGCAGCATGTTCGCCCAGTCCTGCGCTTCGGTACCGCCGGAGCCGGCCTGCACGTCGAGGAAGGCATTGTTGGCGTCCATGGTGCCGGCGAACATGCGCTGGAATTCCATCTGCGCGATGACCTGTTCGAGCCGCTCCACATCCACGGCGATCTCGCCCACGGATGCGGCATCGCCGGCTTCCGCCACCATGCCCAGCAGCTCGCCGGCATCGTCCAGCCCGCTCGTCAGGCGCTCCAGATTGCTCACGATCTCGTCGAGCCGCGAGCGTTCCCGGCCCAGTTCCTGGGCCCGCTCGGGCTTGTCCCAGACCCTGGGGTCTTCCAGTTCCCGGCTTACTTCCTGGAGCCGTTCGCGCCGGGCATCGTAGTCAAAGATACCTCCGGAGGGCGCCGACACGGCCCTTGAGGTCGGTGATGCGATTCTTGATGGGATTGATGTCCTGCACGCCGCGTTTTCCTGTGCTGATCGGGTCGCCAAATGGCGTTATGGTACTACAGCCGGTCACGCCGGCTCGACATGGTCCACCAGCAATTGCAGTTGCTGCACGTCACGATAGGTATTGATGTCCGGCCGATACACGATGCGCACCCGCCGGCAGTCATCGGGGATGTGCTCGCCGGTTTCGCGGAATGCGATGGCATCGAGCCGCTGACCGGTGGGCCCGGCCAGTGCCATTTTCAGGTGTGCGCCGGCAAGCACGCGCCGTTCCAGCAGCGTGAAGCAGCCATTGAAGCAGGGTTCCGGGAATCCCTGCCCCCACGGACCGGCATCGCGCAACAGCGCCGCGCATTCGAGCGTGAACCAGTCCGGCGCGAGTTCGCCGTCGGTCTGAATCACGCCGGTCAGATCGCGCGCCGACACCCGGCGCCGCACTTCGGCATCGAATGCCGTGCAAAACGGCTGGTATTGTTCCTCCGCCAGGCTCAAACCTGCCGCCATGGCGTGGCCCCCGAATTTCCCGATCAATCCGGGGTGGCGCGTGGACACCGCTTCCAATGTGTCGCGGATGTGCAGCCCGCGGATGGAGCGCGCCGAGCCTTTCAGCAGACCGTCATCCGCGCGCGCGAACGCGATCACCGGACGATGCACACGGTCCTTGATGCGCGCGGCGACCAGCCCCACCACGCCCTGATGCCAATGCGCATCGAACAGGCACAGACCGAACGGCAGGTCGGGATCCTCCTGATCGAAGCCCCGGTCCGCCAGATTGCGCAAGGCTTCCTCCTGCATCTGCGATTCGATGTTGCGACGTTCGCGATTGAGCTCGTCGAGACGCGCGGCAAGCTCGCGCGCACGCAGTGGATCATCGGTGAGCAGGCATTCGATGCCCAATGACATATCGGTGAGACGACCGGCGGCATTCAGGCGCGGCGCCACCGCGAACGCGAGATCCGAAGCGACCAGTCGCGCGGCTTCGCGACCGCCGCATTGCAGCAGGGCATGGATGCCGGGCACGCCACGTCCGGCACGCAGGCGCGCCAGCCCCTGCGCCACCAGCACCCGGTTGTTGTGATCCAGCGGCACCAGGTCGGCGACTGTGCCCAGCGCCACGATGTCGAGAAACTCCGCAAGATTCGGTTCCGCGATACCCTGCGTCTCGAACCAGCGCCGTTCACGCAGGTGTGCGCGCAGCGCCAGCAGCAGATAGAACACCACGCCGACGCCGGCCAGCGCCTTGCTCGGAAAAGCATCGCCCGGCAGATTCGGATTCAGGATCGCATCCGCCGCCGGCAACTGCGCACCGGGCAGATGATGATCGGTCACCAGCACACGGATACCCGCATCACGCGCGGCCGCCACGCCTTCGACACTCGAAATCCCGTTGTCCACGGTGATGATGAGATGCGGCGTACGCCGTGCGGCAAGCGCCACGATCCCGGGTGTCAATCCGTAACCGAACTCGAAACGGTTCGGCACCAGATAATACACCTGCTGTGCACCGAAGCGGCGCAATGCACGCACCGCGAGTGCCGTGCTGGTGGCGCCGTCACAATCGAAATCCCCGATCAGGAGAATCCGGCGCTGCCGTTGCAGGCAGTCGGCGACCAGTTCAATCGCGGCATCGAGTCCCGAGAATCCCCGGAAGTCATGCAGCGCAGCGAGCGTCTGACTGAGGTCGTTCGCATCGCGGATATCGCGCCCGGCATAAATGCGCCGCAGCAAGGGGTGCAACGTGTCCGGGAGTTCCGTATCCGCCCGCAGTTGACGCTGTTCGATGCGCCGATGGCTCATGTGGCCGCCAGAATCCGTGCCAGTGACCGACGGCGGCGCCAGAACCGGCGCAACCTGGCACGTGTGACGGTATACAGGAAGGCTCCGCCCGGATACACGTTGAGCGCCGGCAGGACGCCATGCCGCAGTGCCTGCAACAGCACGCGCGCGACACGGGTCTCGATGTCCCGGCATTTCGCGGGCGTGTCCGCCTCGAGTGCGAACATTCCATTCGGCTCCCTTGGCAGGGAATCCGCTGACGCCGGCCAGTCGTGGCACGGCGCACCCGAGAACAGCGCCAGTCCCCGCACCAGCGGCATGTCCGTCATCACCCATGCCGGTCCGTCGGCGACCGCCTCCGGCAACCGTCCTCCTCCCCACAACCACAGGCTGTTGATCGGGGGCCGGCCGGTCGCCTCCCGCGCGAGATTGACCGGATGCCCGTGCAGCAGCATCTGCATTTCATTCATGATCTGCCGAAGCCCTTGCGCATCCGGACCGGACGGCATGAAATCGAATACCGGTTTGCCGGCGACATGCGCCGGAGCGTGCGTAACGCACGCGAAGGCTTGCGGCGTACGCAGGTACCAGCGTGCAGGTTGTGTGGTTTCGAGTCGCAGGCCGTCTGCCGCGTACAAGGCATTGAAGCTCGCGGCCAGGGCCTGCGCTTCCGCCAGGGCCGGCTGCAAGTCTGCAAGCGGCAGCATCAGCAAGTCATCACGATCCGCGGCCAGTTGCACCGGATCGGCGCGCAGCCAGTAATCGCCGTCACGCGCGCCGCCATCCGCCAGTCGCGTCAGCGCGGCAACCGGCAGGTCGCCGGCCGGAAGCCGAAACACCTGCTTCAACACACCCGTGAAACCTTCCGCCACGGGTCGGCGCCCGGCGCGCGTCAGCAACGTTTCCAGCGCCGGCATGCGCGGCGCGTCCGCCTCCAGGCGAATCAGATCAGGCAAGGCAAGCGTGAATGGCATGGAATCCGGACAGCATGGCTTGTGTCCATTATGCCGTTTCCACTAGGCTAACCGCCATGAAATTCAGCAAAGATCGCGCCAGTGCCGATGTGAACGTGATTCGGGCCTATGCGCCCGGGCGCATCAACGTCAACGACACGCTCATCAGCCGCAGTTTCATCCTGTCACCGGGGCAGTTGATCGAGGATTGGGCGCCACAGGCGCCGGACGACATCACCCTCGAACACTTGCAGGCGGCGCTCGCGCTCAAGCCTGAAATCCTGGTCATCGGCACCGGTACCGCACTGCAATTCCCCGCAGCCTCACTCACCGCGGAGATTCAGCGTCGTGGCATCGGCCTGGAAGTGCTGGACACCGCCGCCGCCTGCCGCACCTACAACGTGCTGGTGAGCGAGAACCGCAACGTGGTGGCCGTGCTGTTGATGATCTGAACCGCGCGTCATTCAAACAACGATTCTTCGGATAATCCTTCGGTTTCGAGTATCTGGCGCAGACGCTTGAGCGCGTCCATCTGGATCTGGCGAACCCGTTCGCGGGTCACGCCGATCTGGTTGCCGACTTCCTCCAGTGTGCCCTTGTCGCGGCCGTTCAGCCCGAAACGCAATTCCATGACTTCGCGCTGTTTCTCGTTGAGCCGCGCCAGCCACTTCTCGACGATCAACTGGATGTCGGCATCCTGCAACAGGCGCGAGGGATCGGTGTTGTTTTCATCCGGAATCGCATCCACCAGCAACCGGTCGCCGCCCTTGCCGATGGGGGTGTCCACCGAGGCGATGCGCTCGTTGAGACCATACAGGCGTTTCACGTCCTCCAGCGGCTTGTCGAGGATTTCCGCCACTTCTTCCGGGGTCGGTTCGCGATCCAGGTCCTGGGTCAGCTTGCGTGCTGCGCGCAGGTACAGATTGAGTTCCTTGATGACATGGATCGGCAGGCGGATGGTGCGGGTCTGGTTCATGATGGCGCGTTCGATGGCCTGCCGTATCCACCACGTGGCGTAGGTGGAAAAACGGAATCCGCGCTCGGGATCGAATTTCTCGACCGCGTGAATCAGGCCCAGGTTTCCCTCCTCGACCAGGTCCAGCAACGGCAAGCCGCGATTGATGTACTTGCGGGCCATTTTCACCACCAGCCGCAGGTTGCTCTCGATCATGCGCTTGCGCGCGGCTTCGTCGCCCTTGATGGCAAGCCGTGCGAAATGCACCTCTTCCTCGGCGCTCAGCAGCGGTGAAAACCCGATTTCGGAAAGGTAGATGCGGGTGGCGTCCAGTTCCTCGGGGCTGAACTGGGCCGGCGGCTCGGCAAGATCATGCAGTTCCGCCACACCGGGCCGGTGTGCCAGCATGGGATCGTGTTCCGCATCGGAGCCGTCCTCATCGAGAACGTCCGAATAGGCCGGATCCTCTTCCTCGGCTTCCAGAAACAGGGATTCCGCTTCCGGTGTACCTTCGCGACCGTAACCCGTCATGACACTGCAACACTCTCCACGCAGCGCGTAGGGTTAATCTTGCAAGCAAGCCGTTTCCGATGCAAGTCCGGCGTCATGCGCGGGCTACTGCCGGTTTCTGATACCGCACTGCAAGAGTACGGCGTAAATCAATGTGAACCCGGCAGATACTTGAGCGGATCCACGGGCTTGCCGTTGCGGCGGATTTCGAAATGCAGCAGCGGCCGGCCGTCGCGTCCCAGCCCCATGCTGGCGATGCGGTCGCCGGCCTGCACCGTGTCGCCTTCCCGCACCAGTATTTCGTCGTTGTCCGCGTAGGCGGACAGGAACTGTTCGCTGTTCTTGATGATGATGAGCTTGCCGTAACCGATGATGCCGCTGCCCGCATACACCACCTTGCCGGCTGCCGCGGCACGGATGTCCGTGCCGCGCGCCGCACTGATATCAATGCCCTTGGACAGCGGATCGCCGGCGTGGAAGCTGCGGATCACCCGCCCTTCACTGGGCCAGCGCCATGCGATGTCGCCGGCCGGCGCGGTATAGCTTTCATCCACCGGTGTACCCCGCGCCGTGCCGCCGGCACGTGCACCGGTCGACGGAAGGCCGCCCGCGGGTACGGACAGGCGCAGTTTCTGGCCGGGCTTGATGAGGTAATCGCTGCCGATGCCGTTCCAGTCCGCAACATCGTGGTAATCGAGGCCGTAGCGCCAGGCAATCGAGTACAGGGTGTCCCCGGCGCTGACCGTGTAGCTGGCGGGCACCGGCTCCGCCTCCGCGCCGGCGTCCGTGCGCGAGGGCGGAGACCAGTTCAGCGCCCCGGCACAACCCGCAAGCACCAGCGCGCACAACACTGGAATGGCCTCACGTCGGCAGCCTCTCACCCGACCCCTCCCAAGAGCGGCACGAAACTCACCTGTTCCAGGGTTTCGTATTCATATCGGTCGCCGTCGCGCCGCGTGATGAGCCGCAACGCCTGAGCCCCGCCCTGCGCACCCACCGGAATCACCATGCGTCCGCCCGGGGCGAGTTGTTCCAGCAAAGCCGGCGGCACCTCGTCCGGCGCCGCGGTCACGAGAATGCCATCATAGGGCGCGTGATTCGGCCAACCCCAGCCGCCGTCCGCATGCCGGTAACGCACGTTGCGCACGCCGAGTCCGGCGAGTGTGCGTCGTGCACGCTGTTGCAGTGGCAGCAGGCGTTCCAGCGTGTACACCTGTTTCACCAGGGCCGCGAGAATCGCGGTCTGGTAGCCGCAGCCGGTGCCGACTTCCATCACCCGCTCCGGTATGCCGGCCGATACCAGGGCCTCGGTCATGCGCGCCACGATGTAGGGTTGCGAGATGGTCTGGCCCTGGCCGATGGGCAGGGCCGTGTCTTCGTAAGCCCGGCTCGCGAGCGCTTCGTCCACGAACAGGTGGCGCGGCGTGGAGCGGATCAAATTGAGTACCGCGGCATTACGCACCCCCTGCTCCCTGAGGCGCGCCACCAGCCGGTCGCGGGTGCGCGCGGAGGTCATGCCGATGCCGCGGGCGGTCGCTTCGTTCATCGCAGGCCCGCCGTTTGCAGCCAGCTCGCCAGCCCGTCAAGCGCCGGGTAGCGCGTGAGATCAATCTGCAAGGGCGTGATGGACACACAGCCGCGTCGTACTGCGTCGAAATCCGTGCCCGGTCCCGCGTCCTGTTCGCCGCCCGGCGGACCCACCCAGTAGATGGGTCGGCCGCGCGGATCGGTGGCGCGGGTCACCGGTTCGGAGCGACGCCGGTTGCCGAGCCGGGTGGCTTCCGGCGGCTGCAACTCCGCCCAGGGCCGATCCGGCACATTGACATTGAGAATGGTGTCGGCCGGCAGTGGATGGCTGATCAGACGCTGCACCAGCGTGCGGGTGATGCGTGCCGCGGTTTCGTAATACCGCGGCGCGTCACTGGCCAGCGAGACCGCAAGCGCCGGGTAACCCAGAAAGCGGCCTTCGATCGCGGCCGCCACCGTGCCGGAATACAGCACGTCGTCGCCCAGGTTGGCACCGGCATTGATCCCGGAAATCACCATGTCCGGCTCATGCTCCAGCAGCCCGGTAATGGCGAGATGCACGCAATCGGTCGGCGTGCCGTCCACGCACACCACGCCGGGTTCGTCACGGCGTGCACGGATCGGCCGATCCAGGGTCAGGGAATGACTGGTGCCGCTGCGGTTGCGATCCGGCGCCACAATCGTGATCTCGGCGCTGTCGCGCAGCGCATCCGCCAGACAGCGCAGGCCCGGCGCGTGGCAGCCATCGTCGTTACTGAGCAGAATCCGCACGCTGCATGCCCCGTTCTTCACTGCGTTGTCGTGACGGTGTCAAGCATACTGGAAAAGCCGCGCTGATATACTCTTGAAAAATGCGGACAGGCGGACATGGCGCAGCGTTTCAAACTCGAGGAGAACGACAAGCGGCTGTTCCGCGATGCCGTTGCCGACGCCAGTCCCTTGCCCGCCGCACCGCTGCGGCGCGGCCCGAAACCCCGGCCGCGCGCCCGCTTCACCCGCGCCAACGAACGGGAAATCCTGGAAGCCAGTCTGGCCGGCTTGCCGGATCCTGACGAGCCGCTGATCGGCGAAGGGCTCTGGTACGCCAAACCCGGCGTGCAGGACGCCACTCTGCGCAAGCTCCGGCGCGGGCATTACAGCATCGGCGCGGAACTGGACCTGCACGGCCTGCGCAGCGAGGATGCACGCCGGGCCCTGATCGAATTCCTGCATTCGGTTCAAACACGGCGCGTGCGTTGCGTGCGCATCATTCACGGCAAGGGCTATCGCTCCGGGCCGCGCGGGCCGGTGCTGAAACAGAAGCTGAATGGCTGGCTGCGGCAGCGCGCGGAAGTCATCGCGTTCTGTTCGGCGCGTCCCGCGGACGGCGGCACCGGCGCGGTGTACGTGCTGCTCGGAGCCGGATGAGCACACCTGTATCGGCAGGTACCCTGCTCAGCGTTTGCGTGCCGCAAGCTCCGCCACGAGCGCACGCATCGCGGTCTGGGTTTCTTCGCTGAACCAGACCCGCATCAAATCCTCATGGCTCGCTTTCGCCAGCGTGTCGAACGCTGCCGCCAGATCCGCACGCACCAGCGCGCGCGTCGCGGTCACCGCAGCCGCCGGCAGGGCGAGCAGATCTCGGCACCAGGCCAGTGCGGCCGGCCGCAGTTCGCTCGCGGGCAGTACCTGATCCACCAGACCGATGCGCAAGGCTTCATCCGGATCAATCAACAGACCGTGCAAGCACAGGCGCTCGGCCTGACGCGCACCCACCAGCCGCTTGAGTGCGGCGTGAATGATGGCGGGGACCGGCAATCCGACCCGCACTTCGTTCAAGCCGATCTTGAAACGTCCCTGTGCCACCATGCGCGCATCGCAGAAAATCGCCAGTACTGCGCCGCCGGCGGGACTGTGCCCGGTCATGGCCGCGACGATCGGCAGCGGTGACAGTGCGATGCTGCGCAGCAGGTCAATGAAATCCCGCCAGAATGCGCGCATGGCTTCGCGCTCGAGTTGCAGCAGCGCCGGTACGTCCAGACCGGCGGAGAACATGCCTTCGGCACCGGACAGGATCAATGCACGCGCCGGGCCCTCGGCGGCATGGTGAATGGCCTCGCGCAGTTCCCGCACCAGCGCGGGATCGAGCGCATTGGCAGGCGGCCGAGCAAGCTGCAATTCCAGTACACCGTCGTGGTCAATTTTCTTCAGCATCAGCCTCGACTCCCGCGTTCGCATTCTCCAGGGTCACCAGCTCACGCAATACCGTGGTGGCATAGCAACCGGCCGGCAGGAAAAATTCCAGTGTCAGTTCGTGCGGTGACTCACGGTGCCAGACAAGCTCCGGTACCGGCAGGCGCAGGCTGCGGCGTGCGGCTGCAAGCCTCGCAGCTTCGAGTCCCTGCGTGAAGACCGGGTACTGTGCTGCCACGCTCTGCTCCAGGGCTGCCGCTTCGGCACCACTCAAGCGCTCACCCACACCCCACAGGGGACCGGTGGGATGCACGTCCCCGGAAGCAACCCGGGTGCATAACGCCTTATCCACGGTCTCGGCCCGGAACACGCTGTGCGTGCCATTCAGCATGCAGGCTTCGCCCGGTAACGGCGTATTCCAGTTGTCGAGGCGCACGCGCTCCGACAGTATTGCATTGAATATCAGACTGCGCGCCGTGGACAGCAGCAAACTGCGCAAGGTACGATCCCGGATGCGGCCGGGTTCTGCAAACATCCGCTCCGCACGTGCAATGTTGTTTCCCGCATGGCCGAAGCGCTGCGTGCCGAAGTAATTGGGCACACCCTGCTCGCGGATACGGGTCAGACGCGTCTCAAGGTCGGCGGCGGATTGCGAAAGCTCGCGCAACACCAGCCGGAAGCGGTTGCCCTTGAGGGCGCCCAACCGCAGCTTGCGGCGATGCCGCTGCGCGGACAGCACGCGGTATTCCGCATGTTCCGGCCATTCCGGCATCGCACGCCCGCCCAGCCACACGCTGAAATGCTGCCGGGTAACGGCATGGCGGTCCTTGCGACCGGCATAGCTCACGTCGCGCGTGCGCACGCCCGCGATACGTGCCAGCTCACGCGCCACCCAATCGGTGTTGGCGCCGCGCTTGACGATTTCGAGCAGTGCGTGTTCGCCTTCACCGTCCGCCGTGAAGCCCAGCACTTCCTCGACCTCGAAATCCTCCGGCTGCGAGCGGATGCGCGCGCGGCATTCGGGCCGGCCATGTGCGAATGACCAATCGGGCAGACCGGGCATGGCAGCTCAACCGGAACTGGAGCGTGGGGCAACCAGCACCACGGCGTGCGCGGCAATGCCTTCGACACGACCGAGTGCGCCCAGACCTTCGGCGGTGGTGGCTTTCACATTGACGCGGTCGCGCGGGAGACGCAGATCCTGTGCCAGATTGGCGCACATGACCTCGATGTGCGGTGCCAGCTTCGGCGCCTGTGCGATGACCGTGATATCCGCATGCTGCGGCTGCAACTGCCTGTCGTCCAGCAGCACCATGACCCGCGCCAGCAGTTTGCGGCTGTCGGCACCGCGCCAGAGCGGATCGGTATCGGGAAAATGCCGGCCGATATCGCCCAGTGCCGCCGCGCCCAAGAGTGCGTCGCACAGTGCATGGATCACCACGTCGCCGTCGGAATGGGCACGCAGCGCGTGAGTGTGCGGAATGCGCACGCCGCCCAGCACGATGCCGTCACCCGCGGTGAACGCGTGAACATCGAAGCCGTGACCGATCCTCATGCCCGACCCTCGGCGCGTCGCGCGAGGATGGCTTCCGCCACCGAGATGTCGTCAGGCCGCGTGACCTTGAGATTGTCGCCGCGCCCTTCCACCACCCGCACCTGTCCGGGCCTGATTCGCTCCACCGCCGCGGCCTCGTCGGTGGGCAATTCGCCGTTCCTGATCGCCGCATC
>DASSRV010000106.1:0-3610 GCA_035701605.1 Gammaproteobacteria bacterium | reverse complement strand
CTTCGCGTTTCGGCGACAGCCGGCCGGCGTGATAGGAACCCGATTCGAGCCCCTGCTGCACGCGCTCGCAGATGGCGATGTCTTCCTGCTGCACCTCGTCGCTGAAACGCTGGTCTTCGGCGATCATCTGCTGCGCGACCTCCGATCCGGTATCCGTGTAGTAGTAATCGAACACGATCCGGCAGCGTGACGCCGACACCGGCAGCACCAGATTGGTCTGCAGGCGATCCGGCAGGATATTCAGCATCAGGTTGGGATAGATGAAGTAATAATGCGCTTCGCCCGCCTGGTACGGCCCGCGGGTCCCGTCCAGCGGACTGTGCTGATACGAATACCATTCCGCCAGCGTAGTGGCATACGAACGGTAATCCAGCAGCCGGTTCAGTCCCGGATGCACGTGCGGCAGGTGATAACCTTCGAGGTAATTGTCCACGTACACTTTCCAGTTGCAGGCCGCGTCGTAGCTCACCGAACCGTGAAACTGCATCTTCGGCAACTCGATCGGCCGGATGCGTTCGCGGATCCCGTGCAGCAGCCGTTCCAGTGTCACAACCGGTTCGTCCACCGCCACGAACACCAGCCCCTCCCACTCCGCCACGGCCACCGGATCGAGATGGATGCAGGAGATGTCGAAATCCTTCGCATCCTGCATCTCGTGTGCGGCGCGTAACCGGCCTTCGAGCGTGTAGGTCCAGCCGTGATACTTGCATTGCAGTTGCCTGCTGTTGCCGTTGGCAAGCGCCAATGGCCCGGCGCGATGACGGCAGACGTTGAAGAAGCTGCGCAGCACGCCATCGTTGCCGCGCACCACGATCACGGGCTTGCCGGCGATGCCGGCCACCACCTGATCGCCGATTTCATGCAGTTGTCCCGCGCGCGCCACCGGCTGCCAAGTCTTCGCGAACAGGTGTTGCAAGTCGAAAGCATGGAATGCGGGGTCCGCATACACCACCGCCGGCAGGGTGACCGCCTCCGGCAACGGACGCGACAGAAGGTCGCCGGGTTGCAGTTTGTGGCTTATGTCGTCGTTCATCGCCGCCCCGTTGATGCAAGCCGCTCAGAACGAGGAGCCGGGTTGTTGCAGAAATTCCAGCTCTTCCGGCGTCGAATCGCGGCCCAGCACCGCGTTGCGGTGCGGATAACGGCCGAAGCGGTCAACGATGGCCTTGTGCGCCAGCTCGTACTTGAGGTTTTCCGCCAGGCCCAGCGCACGGAACAGGCGTTCCGCCGTCGCGTGCACGGTGCGCGACTCGCTGTGCATGAAGGGCATGTAAAGAAACAGGCGTCTTGCCTGCGGCAGGGCCTGATCGGCGGCGGCGCGCACCGCTTCCTGCGCCAGCACCAGCGCCACGCCGTCGGAAGCGAAGGCTTGCGGCTTGCCACGGAACAGGTTGCGTGAGAACTGATCCAGCACGATGATCTCCGCCAGCCGGCCCTCCGGCGTGACGCGCCAGGTCTCCAGCTCGCCTTGCGCCGCCGCGCGATGACAATCCGAAAAGCGTGCGCGGATCAGTTCATCCAGCTTCACATCCGATGCGAAATGCTGCGCCGGTGTCAGCTCCTCGAACCAGAAGCTCAGAATATCTGAATATTTCATGTCTCATGCTCTCATATATTGATCCGCCAATGGCACATGTATGCGTAAAAGACTCTTGAATAGTTTTCCATGGTTTGGCAGTCTGAGATGCAATAACTCATGCACAATAACGTAATCTTGGAACCCATGCGATTGGCCTAATAGGCTGCGATTGAGGGTAATGCATCCAGCGCTGGAACATGACGCCCATTTGCGCGTCATGTGCTGAATTCGTACCTGGGTGGGCCTGACCTTGAGCCGATCGGCCCAGACCTCCACTCGCGCACGTAAGCACGCCTCGCGACGCTTTGCCAAGTTCATGTCTTCCCCAGCATACGCAACACTGATTCGCCCAAGGCGACCATCTTCGCCCCGGAAACTGCCCGCATCAGGCTGCGGTAGATTTCGGCCTTCAATTGCCGCAGTTCGTCTTCGCTCTCGGGATGATTGGGGTAGCGGGTGGCTGCGGCTGAGATTTCGTTGGCCATCAGCAGCGCGTCACTCACGTCTTCGGAATGCAGTCGCCAATAGATGGAAAAAGTTGTCGGGTCCAATCCCAGCTTCTCGCGTTCCTTGTCTGCTTCGGCCCGCTCGGCAACGAGGGCCGAGATCTTCTCCATCGCCGTTTTCGTGTCGATGGTGCGCTGTTCAAGAGCGTCGAGGATGGCCCGCGCGCGCTGGGCGATGTCGATCAATACCGGTTCCTGTTCGCCCTTTTCCGTGGATTCGCTTTCGATCGCGCGGACCAGGTTGATGACCGAGGCATTGTCGTCCGTGTCGTTGCGCAACGACTCCAGTGTCTTCAGATCGAATTCGATCGTCTTGCCGTGCAGGATCGGCCCGTACACCGCTGCCTGTTCGCGTACCATCTGTTCAGTCTTGCGCGCGACGTCTTCATAGAAACGGGTTGTGCTGCCGTACGCATTGCTCACCATCAGATACAGGTCCGCTAGTTTGCGAAACCCTTCAATATGCTCGCGCAACTCGGGTGAGGGCGAAAGGATTTCGTACAGCGCCTCGATTTTCTTGTAACTGTCGATGAATTCCTGGCGTGAGGTCGGGTCCAGTAACACGTCGTACAGCATGTGTTCGAGCTGCTTGTCCTTGCCGCCGGCGAGTGGCGCCAGGTACTTGGTTTCGGCCTCTGCCAGTTGCCGGCGAAAATCAACGAGCAACAAGTCCAGGTCCTCGATCACCCCGGACACGTCCTGCGAATCGAACGCCAGCGCTTTTTTCAGGTCGCGTAGCATGCCGATAAAATCGACGATCAGGCCGCTCGGCTTCTGCCGTCCTTCGGCGTCCTCGTAGGGACGGTTGACGCGCGAAATGGCCTGCAGCAGAACGTGGTCGCGCATCGGCTTGTCGAGATACATCGCATACAGCACCGGCGCGTCGAAACCGGTCAGCAGCTTGTCGGTGACGATCAGGATCTTCGGCTGCTGGTCGGCCTTGCGGAACAGCTTGCGGATGCGCTTCTCGCCGGCTTCGTCGATTTGGCGTTTCGCCACCAGCGGATAGTCGATGGCGTCGGCGGCGCTGGCCGTGTACACAGGCACCGAGTATTCGGGTGGCAGGTATTTGTCCAGCGCTTCCTTGTAGAGCGCGCAGGCCTCGCGATCCACGCCGACCAGAAAGGCCTTGTAACCCAGCGGCTCCACGTTCTCGCGAAAATGCCGGGCCACGAAGCGCGCCACCTCGTCCACGCGTGCATCGCTCTTGAGGAAGGCGCGCAGGTTCACCGCGCGGTCGAGGATGCGGTTCAGGTCGCCGATGTCGGCGATGCCTTCGGTTTGGGCCAGGGCATAGAACTCCTTTTCCAGTCGCTCGGTCGGCAGCAAGACCTTTGCTGGCGCCAGCGTGTGGCGCAGCTTCACCGTGGTGCCGTCGGCGATGGATTCGGCGATCGAGTACTTGTCGAGATAGCCGCTTTTGTCCTCGCGCCCGAAGGTCTTGAAGGTGCCCTTGCCGTATTCGGTCTTGTCCACCGGTGTGCCGGTGAAGCCGATCAGCGTGGCCCTGGGCAGCGCGCCGAGC
>DASSRV010000105.1:0-4174 GCA_035701605.1 Gammaproteobacteria bacterium | reverse complement strand
ACACGGTCGCGCAGCCCCTGGAAGAAAATCACCGGACAGCGGATGTTGCCGGCCGCATACAGCGGCGAGCGCGCGCGATACAACGCAGCGGCTTCCGGCCAGGGGCCGAGCAGGGCGTCGCCGTAGCGGGCTTCGAACTTGTGGGTATCGGTCATGGCGCTCGCCAGTTCGCTGATGCCGTAATACACGGCAGCGGCGCGGAAGAAATCATGGAATGCGAGCGCCGACAGCACCGTGAAACCGCCGGCGCTGCTGCCGCTGATGGCGCAACGCGCCGGGTCCGCCAACCCCTGTTGCACCAGCCAGCGCGCCGCACCGATGCAGTCCTGCGCGTCTTTTACGCCCCAGGCGCCGTGCAGGCTGCGGCGGTAGGCGCGGCCGTAACCGCTGCTGCCGCGGTAGTTCACGTCCGCGACGGCAAATCCGCGGCTGGTCCAGAACTGGATGCGCGGATCGAGGCCGTCGCCGTTCATGGCGGTCGGCCCGCCGTGGCATTTCACGATCAGCGGCGGACGTTCACCGTCCGGCACGCGACAGTCGCGGTGATGCGGCGGGTAATACCAGGCATGCACGGTTTCACCGCTGTCGGCCGGGAACCGGATGGCCTGCGCGATGCTGATGGCATCCGCATCGAGCGCGAGGTCGGTGCTGAAACGCAGCGCGTGCGCGGCGCCACTGTCGGCATACACGGCGCTGCTGCGCTGCGGGCTGCTGCCGAGTAGCGCGAGGCCGTCATCCTGCACGTGCAGATGATCCACCTGCGTGAGCGGTGACGGCAGCACCCGCCGATCTCCGTCACGGATTTCCACCAGTTCGGTGCGTCCGCCGACGGTACGCAGTGCGAGCAGGGAGCCGTCGCTGCGAAAACCGTAGCGCGACATGCCGAGGTTCCATTGTGCGAGACCGTAATCCGCCGCATCCGCGGTGACGGCGCTCCAGCCGGAGGGCGTCAGCCGGTAAAGGTTCCACCAGCCGCTCCGGTCGGAAATCACGTGCAGACTGCCATCCGGCGCAAACTGCGGCTGGAACAGGGATTCCTGCGTGCCACCGGCCAGTTTGTGCGCGGATTTGACGCCGCCCTGCGCGTCGAGTTCCGCGCCGTGCAGTTCGCAACCGTCCCAGGGCAGTTGCGGATGATCCCATTGCAGCCACACCAGTTGTCCGGCATCGCGCGCCAGCGCCGGCGAGCTGTAGAAATCGCGGCCCTCCGCCAGTACTTGTATGGCACCGTCGTGCAACGACACCGCGACCAGGCTGTTCTGTACCGCGGAACCGTCGGCGTGGTGCAGTTCGCGCACGCACACCAGTCGCGCGTGCGCGGCATCGAAGCACAGATCGCCGAAGCGTGCGGTCGGTGCCGTCGTGAGACGGCGCACGCGGCCGTGCTCCAGCAGGTGTATCTGCTGATCGTCGTCGTTGACGAAAGCAACAAGTCCATCGTGTACCGCGAACGCGCCGCCGCCGTATTCGTGGACCCGGCTGCGCACGCTGTAATTTTTCGGCAAGACGGCCTGCGCGGCCTTGCCCGGTTTGCCGTGCATCAGCACGCAGCGGCCCTGTTCCGCGGGCCGACTCTCGACCCAGTACACCCGGCCCGCGTGTGCGCGGGGCTGCATCAGGCGCAGACTGCCGGCGGAGGCAAGTTCGGAACCGAGGGTGGAGGGCCAGGTGCCGCAGGGCGCGCTGCGTGGTGCGGTCACAGCGCCTCCTCGAGCATGAAGCGGCGGGTTTCAGTGCGTTCACCCGCGGGCGAGAACCGCCGCTCGCTGAAGCGGAGGCTGTCGGCACCGAGCCGGATCAGGGTGGAGCAGCGTGTGCCGTACTCCGGATTGACCACGAAGGGCGCGGACAGCGCGCGTTCGCGCTCCGTGCCGATGCCGGTGTCCGGCAATTCCGCATCGTGTGCCGGACGGCGATCCGCCAGCAACCGGAACAGCGCCTCCTCGGTGAGTTGGTTCGCATCCAGCAGCAGTTCCAGGCGTTCGGTGCTGCGCAGCAGTTTCGGCCACGGCGTATCCAGCAGGTGGTTGCTGAGTCCGTGCACACCGGGCGGGATCGCTTGCGCCGCGGCGCCGCGGTTCGAGACATACCACAAGGCATCGCGATCGCCTGCCAGCAGGCTGAAGCCGGCGTACCGGGCCGCGCGCGTCCCGACTTCGCGGATGTAAGCCTCGGGGGAGTGCGCGCTGCGCAGGAAATCCGCGACCAGTTCGCCGCGCGAGCGCGGCCCGCGCATCGGCTGCGGACCGTCGCGGTAATTGGTGACCACCGCGAAGCGCCCGCGCGTGGTAACGCCGAGCCAAGTGCCGCCGGCCTCGAGGTCGCGTCCCGCCAGCACCTGCGGCGCATCCTGCCAGAAACCCGCGGCGGCGCTGCGACGCGCATGCGCCTCGTCGCGGTTGCCGGCGAAAATCAGTGGCAGCTCGGGGTGTGCATGCCAGGCGAAAACCAGAAGACACATACGGTCATTATATAGACTGTGCTCAGTCGCGCTGCGCGATGCGGCGGCGTTGGCTCAATGCGAGCGTCACCAGCGCGGCGAATACCAGCAGCATGCCGCCGCCTTCCAGCGGCGTCGGCTGTTCGCCGAGCTGCCACCAACCGGCCAGCACGCCCACTACCGGCACCGCCAATGCGTTCATGCTGCTCACGCTTGCGGGCAGACGGTTCACGATCACCAGCCACAGGAACCAGGCCAGCGCGTTGCCGGGGACGATGTTGTAGAGCAGGGCGGCGATGAATTCGCCGCTCCATACAATCGGCGCCGAGGGAATCAACGCGGCCATCAGCGCCAGTGCCAATGCGCCGAACAGCATCTGCCACGCCGTGAGCGACAAGAGTTCCCAGGTATCACTGATCGGGATGCGTTTTGCCAGCAGCACCGACAGTGCCCAGGCCAGACCGGCGCAGAGCGCCAGCAGACTGCTTGCCAGATTCGGGCTGTGTTGCCAGGGCGCCAGAATCAGCAACAGGCCGGCGAGCGCCAGAACCAGCGCCGGCAGTTGTGCACGCCGGAATTTCTCGTGCAGCGCCCAGGGCGCCAGCAGGCAGATCCAGAATGGCATGCTGTACACCAGCACCGAACTCTTGCCGGCATCGCCGTGTACCAGCGCGAGGTTCACCAGACCGACGAAACAGCCGGTCTGCAACAACCCCAGCAGCAAGGTCGCACGCGGATGACGTGGCCAGAACGCACTGCGTCTGAACACTCCCAGTGGCAGCAGCAGGCACAGGCTCGCAAACAGGGTACGCAAGGCGGCGAAATCCAGCGGTGCGGCATAGCGCAGCGCGATCTTCATCACCACCCAGTTGTAGCCCCACAGCAGCACCAGCACGGCGAACATGGCGTACACCGGCCCGTGCGCGTGACGCGATGTATTACTCACGCGGCACGTTCCGCCTGCACGGCGGCGAGCGAGCCGCCATCGGCATCGAACCAGTCGCGCAACAACCGCCAGGAAATGCTCAATCGCGTCGGCAGTTCCAGGTTTCCGGCTGCATAGTCCGCACGCAGTTGCTCGCGCGTGAACCAGCGCGCGTCACGCAGTTCGCCGTCGTTGCAGCGGATGTCGGTGTTGAGCGCCTCGGCGCGGAAGCCCAGCATCAGCGAAGCCGGATAGGGCCAGGGCTGCGAATGCCGGTAGTGCAGCGCGCCGACGCGGATGTTGGTTTCCTCGAACACTTCACGGCGCACCGCACTCTCGAGGTCCTCGCCCGGTTCGACGAAACCGGCCAGCGTCGAATAACGCGGTGGTGCCGTCGGCGACTGGTGTCCGAGCAGGCAGCGCTCGCCATCGCTGACCAGCACGATGATGGCGGGATTGATGCGCGGATACAGGATGTTGCCGCAGCGCGGGCAGTGCAGTTCGTGACCGGCGCAACGGCTTTCGGTGGCGGTGCCGCAATGTCCGCAGAAGCGGTTGTGTCGGCGCCAGTGCAACATGGCGCGCGCATAACCCAGCAGTGCCAGCGAGGCGGCCGGCATCTGTCCGAACTGCGCGCGCAGATTGCTGAGCATGGTATCCGGCGGCGGCGTGAACCCGTCGTCCAGGCCCAGCGCGAAATACAGTGTGCCCTCGGCCTGACCCAGCAGCACCACGCTGTCCGCTGCGGCAAGCTGCGTCCGTGCCGCGGCGCCATGCAGCAGCCACGGCGCGGCCTGTTCGCCGTGCCG
>DASSRV010000104.1:0-17125 GCA_035701605.1 Gammaproteobacteria bacterium | reverse complement strand
AACGCTCGATGCGCTCGCAATAGCCGCGTGCTAGTTCTTCGCTGGACAGTTTCCGCGCCTTGAGGTCACGCGCGAGTTCGGCAAGGGTCTTGGTGTGCATGCAGAAATATTCCCGACGATGGCGGCCAGGGCCGCGGCACGATTACTCGATCACTTTCGGTACCAGATACAGGCCCGCCTCGATCTGCGGCGCGTTCTCCTGGTACAGCTCGCGCCGGTCGCTTTCACTGACCATGTCGGCGCGCAGGCGCTGACTCATGTCCAACGGGTGTGCCATGGGCGTGACGCCGGCGGTGTCGGCGCGCTCCAGTTGCGCCACGAATTCGAGGATGCTGGACAGGTTCCGGGCATAAGCCGGAATGTCCCGGTCGCTGATGGCGAGCCGCGCGAGGCGCGCGATGCTTCTGACGTCGTCCGGGGTGAGCGACATGCTGGTCTCCGCTGGCTGGCTCCGGGTAAAACGCCCGGAAATTCCGCAAATTATGGCATAAACCGGCTTGCCGCCGCTGCCCGCCGTTGCTAGAGTAATGCGCTAATTCCCTCCCGGCCCCGAATCAAAGCGACACCATGTTCAAGAACCTGCGCGGCTTCTTCTCCTCCGACCTGTCCATTGACCTCGGCACTGCCAACACGCTGATCTACATGCGTGGCAAGGGCATCATCCTGAACGAGCCCTCGGTAGTCGCGATCCGCGAGGAAGTCGGGCGCGGCAAC
Source organism: Gammaproteobacteria bacterium (assembly GCA_035701605.1). Taxonomy (GTDB): domain Bacteria; phylum Pseudomonadota; class Gammaproteobacteria; order Natronospirales; family REEB76; genus DASSKW01. Next base: position 16,411 of record DASSRV010000104.1, on the reverse strand, counting down.
AAGGTCATCGAGAACTACGGTGCCGACGCCAAGCGCATGCTGGGCCGCACGCCGGGCAACATCATGGCGGTGCGGCCCATGAAGGACGGCGTGATCGCCGACTTCACCCTCACCGAGCAGATGCTCAAACACTTCATCAGGAAGGCGCACGGCAACCGTTACTTCCGACCCACCCCCCGGGTGCTGGTGTGCGTGCCCTACGGCGCCACCCAGGTCGAACGCCGCGCCATCCGGGAATCCGCGGCCGGCGCCGGCGCCCGCAAGGTCTACCTTATAGAAGAGCCGATGGCGGCTGCCATCGGGGCCGGCCTGCCGGTGCACGAGGCCAAGGGCTCCATGGTGCTGGACATCGGCGGCGGAACTTCCGAGGTGGCGGTGATTTCCCTGAACGGCATCGTGTACGCCGCCTCGGTGCGCATCGGCGGCGACAAGTTCGACGAAGCCATCATCGGCTACATCCGCCGCAATTACGGCACCTTGATCGGCGAAGCCACCGCCGAACGCATCAAGCACGAGATCGGCTCCGCATACCCCGGCAAGGAACTGCGCGAACTGGAAGTGAAGGGCCGCAACCTCTCGGAAGGCGTGCCGCGCAGCTTCGTGCTGAACAGCAATGAAATCCTGGAAGCGCTGCAGGAACCCCTGGCCGGCATCGTCGGCGCGGTGAAGGCGGCTCTGGAACAGACCCCGCCCGAACTGGGCTCGGACGTCGCCACCAACGGCATCGTGCTGACCGGCGGCGGCGCCCTGCTCAAGGACATAGACCGGCTGCTGCGCGAGGAAACCGGGCTGCCGGTGGTGCTCGCAGACGACCCCCTGACCTGTGTGGCACGCGGTGGCGGCAAGGTCCTGGAACTCATTGACGAGTTTGGCCCGGAAACCTTCGCCGTCGAATGACGGCCCGGTCCCGCCCTTCCGCTCTTCTCCGCTTGCAGGCGGTGCATCTGCGCCGGAGAATCCTGTTGTATTCCCTCCCGCCCCGTTGCGAGGACGGTGTCTTGTCCATGATCGCGCCGTCTGCCCGCCGCCGCGTCTCCTTGCAGGAGGCATGAGGCGTCATGTTTGCCGGTCGCCAACGCACTCCCGCCCTGTTCTCGAGCAACCCGGCCGGCACCCTGCGCACGCTGCTGCTCGTCATCGCGTGCATCGCGCTCATGTTCTACGACCACCAGCGCGGCCGCCTGGAACAGGTGCATGCCGCGCTGTCGGCACTGGTGTACCCGGTGCAGGCGGCGGTGGATGCCCCCTACGCCCTCGCCGGCTGGGCCCGTGAAAAACTCGCCAGCCACCTGACGTTGCTGCATGAAAATGCCGCGCTGCGGCAACAGACCCTGACCCAGGCCGTGCAACTGCAACGCCTGACCGCGCTGGAAGACGAAAACATGCGCCTGCGTGCGCTGATGGGCGCAAGCAGCCAGGTGCCGGGCCGCGTCGTGGTGGCGGAAATGCTGAGCGTGGACCTGGACCCGTTCCGGCACCGCGTGGTCATCAACAAGGGCACACGCGACGGCGTGTTCGACGGCCAGACCCTGCTGGATGCACACGGCATCGTCGGCCAGATCATCCGCACCGACCCGTTCTCGTCCGAAGCCGCCTTCATCAGCGATCCGAGTCAGGCTATCCAGGTGGAGATCAACCGCACCGGGTTGCGCACGCTGGTGCTTGGCACCGCGGACGTGAACACCCTGTCCCTGCCCTATCTGCCCAACAACGCCGACGTGAAGGTCGGCGACATGCTGATCAGCTCCGGACTGGGCGGACGCTATCCGAAGGGTTACCCGGTGGGTGTGATCCGCGAGGTACGGCGCGATCCCGCCGAAGCCTTCGCCACGGTGTCGGCACAACCCTCCGCCGACCTGAACCACGGTCACACCGTGCTGCTGTATTTCCCGCTTGAACAGCCGGCTCCGATGCCGAAGCCCGAAGCCCACGCGAAACGTGCACCGAAGCACAAACCTGCGCGGGGAAAGCACCCATGAGCAGCATGCAGCCGCGGCGCGCGTACTGGGCGGTGGTCGCAAGCTATCTGGTGGCGCTGCTGCTGACGGTGTGGCCGTTGCCGGACTGGGCGGAAGCCTTTCGTCCCGCCTGGGTGGTGCTGGTGACGGTGTACTGGTGCCTGTTCCTGCCGCACCGGGTCGGGGTCATCAGCGCGTTCGTGATCGGGCTCCTGGTGGATACGCTGACCGGCAGCCTGCTGGGCGAACACGCGCTGGCGCTGATTCTGGTGGCATGGGTCATCCTGAGATTGCATCTGCAACTGCGCGTGTACACCTGGTGGCAACAGGCCGTGAGCGTGGGGCTGGTGATGCTGCTTTACACGCTGATTCCGTTCTGGGCGGACGGTGTGCTGGGGTACACCGGCCACAGCTCGGCACGCTGGCTGCCGGTGGCGATTACTGCGTGCCTGTGGCCATGGGCCATGCAGGTGCTGGCGCGCGTGCAGCAGCGCTATCAGGTCGGTTGACCGCATGCACCCGGCGCACGGTTGAAGCATGGCCCGCATCCGCATCCGCAACGAATGGCAGGAGCGTCACCGCTTCACCCTGCGCGTGATGACGGTGGCGGTCATCGCGATGTTGTTGCTTGTGGCCGTGGCGGTGCGGCTGTTTTATCTGCAAGTCATCAGCCACCGGCATTTCGTGACGCTGGCGGAAGGCAACCGCCTGCGCGACGAGCCGGTGACGCCGCCACGCGGCCTGATTTACGACCGCAACGGCGTGCTGCTGGCGGAGAATCTGCCCAGCTACGAGCTCGACATCGTGCCGGAGCAGATCGCGGATATGCACGCGACGCTGGAGGCACTCGGCAAACTGATCTCGATCCGGCCCGCGGACCTGAAGCGCTTCCGCGATCTGCTGTCCACACGACGGCCGTTCCAGCCGCTGCCCCTGCGCAGCAACCTGTCGCAGGAGGAAGTCGCGCGTTTCGCCGTGGACCGCCAGAATTTCCCCGGTGTTGACATCAGCGCCAGCCTCACCCGCCATTACCCGCTGGGTGCGGAGACCGCGCACGTGGTCGGTTACGTCGGCGCCATCAGTGCCGCCGAACTCGCGCGCTTTGATCCCGACCAGTACAGCAACATCTCGCAAGTGGGGAAAATCGGCATCGAGGGCGCGTATGAAGCGGTGCTGCACGGCTCGGTGGGCCTGCGCCAGGTGGAGACCAACGCGGAGGGCCGTGCGCTGCGTACCGTGTCCTACACGCCGCCGGTGCCCGGCAGCAACCTGTACCTCAGCATTGACGTGCGCCTGCAACGGGTTGCGCAGCAGGCGCTTGCGGATCTCGACGACAACGGCGCGATCATCGCCATCAATCCGCAGAACGGCGAGGTGCTGGCGCTGGTGAGCGAACCCGCCTACGACCCGAACCAGTTCGTGGGCGGCATTGATCCCGCGCTGTACGACAAACTCAACAATGATGCCGCGCAGCCGCTGTTCAACCGCGTACTACGCGGGCAGTACCCGCCCGGCTCCACCATCAAGCCCTTTCTGGGTCTGGCCGCGCTCAACTACGGCGTCATGAAACCGTTCGAGAACCTGATGTGCCCCGGTTACCTGCTGCTGCCCAGCAACCCCAATCCCTACCGCGACTGGAAGCGCGGCGGTCACGGCGAGGTGGATCTGTCGCAGGCCATCACCGAATCCTGCGACGTGTATTTCTACACCGTGGCCATGAAGCTCGGCATCAATCGCCTGCACGACTATCTGGTGGACTTCGGTTTCGGCGAACCTACCGGCATTGATCTCATGGGCGAGCAGAACGGCATCGTGCCGTCGCCGGCCTGGAAACGCAAACACCTGCACTTGCCCTGGTATCTGGGCGAGACCGTGATCTCCGGTATCGGCCAGGGCTACACGCTGGCGACCCCGGTGCAACTGGCGGATGCCACTGCCGCGCTCGGGATGCGCGGCCGACGCTACGTGCCGCACGTGCTGCACGCCATCGGCGATCCGCTGTCCGGCGTCGTCAGCGACGTCACGCCGCAGGCCGACCCGGTGGTGCCCGAAACGGATCCGCGTGCCTGGGACATCGTGATCAAGGCCATGCGCGATGTGGTAGCGAGTCCGCGCGGCACCGCACACCGCATCAGCTTTGGCGCAAAATACAGCATCGCGGGCAAGACCGGCACCGCGCAGGTCTATCACAAACGGCTGGGCGTGTTCGGTGAAGAAGATGAATCCGACATCCCCAAACCCCTGCGCGATCATGCCCTGTTCATTGCGTTCGCGCCGGTGGATAACCCGCGCATCGCGGTCGCGGTGGTGGTCGAGCACGGCGGCGGCGGCGGCGTAGTCTCCGCGCCGATCGCACGCAAACTCATGGACGCGTACTTTGCAGAGAATCCGGCCCCTGAACCCGCATCCACACAGGCCGCGGCTCCATGATCTTCAATGATTATTCCAGCCTGTATTCCGCAGGCAATGAACAGGGTTTCGGCGCGCACCTGTTGCGACGCCTGAACCTGGATGCGCCGCTGTTGCTCGCGCTGCTGCTGCTGTCGCTGGCCGGCCTCGCGATCCTGTACGGCGCGAGCGGCGAGGACGTGGATACCGTCTATCGTCAGGCGGTGCGGCTCGCGCTGTCATTCGGCGTGCTGCTGGTGGTGGCACAGATCCCGCCGCATCTGCTCAAGCTGTGGACGCCGTGGCTGTTCGGGCTGGGACTCGTCCTGCTGGTGGTAACGCTCGGCGTCGGCCACATCGGGCGCGGCGCACAACGCTGGCTGAGTCTCGGCGTGGTGCGCTTCCAGCCTTCCGAGATCATGAAGATCGCCGTGCCCATGATGGTGGGCTGGTATCTGCATGATCGCAACCTGCCGCCGACTTGGCGGGAGCTGGGCCCGCTCGCGCTGCTGGTCGGCATACCGGTGGGGCTGGTGGCCGTGCAACCCGATCTCGGCACGGCACTGCTGATCGCGAGTGCCGGATTCTTCGGCGTGTTCCTGGCCGGGCTGCGCTGGCGCGTGATCCTGCTGCTGGCGGTGCTCGCCGCCATCGCCACGCCCATCGGCTGGCATTTCCTGCACGATTACCAGCGCGAGCGCGTGCTGACTTTCCTCAATCCGGAACGTGACCCGCTCGGCGCGGGCTACCACATCATCCAGTCGGAAATCGCGATCGGCTCGGGCGGTGTATTCGGCAAGGGCTGGCTGCACGGTTCACAATCGCAACTGGATTTCCTGCCGGAAAGCTCCACCGATTTCATTTTCGCGGTGCTGGGCGAGGAATTCGGCCTGCTCGGCGTACTGGCATTGCTGGCGTTGTACGGATTCGTGATCGCACGCACGCTGATTATCGCGTTGCGCGCGCAGGACACGTTCTCGCGGCTGTCTGCGGGCGCGTTGGGCATGGCGTTTTTCACCTACGTCTTCATCAACAGTGGCATGGTGTCGGGCCTGGTGCCGGTGGTGGGCGTGCCACTGCCGCTGGTGAGTTACGGCGGCACCTCGATGGTGACCCTGATGGCCGGTTTCGGTATCCTGATGAGCATCCATTCGCATCGTAAGTTGCTCTCGACGTGAAATTCCCGCGATATTCCGTTTCACTGCCTTGCCTGCTGGTGATGATCGCGTTGTCCGCCGGTTGCAGCCGCGCCATCAAGCCGACGCCTGCGACTCCGGGACCGCAGGCCGGCGGCTATCCGGCACGCCCCGATGTAAAGACCTTCATCGCGCAAACCGCGGAATCCGAAAAACTCGATCCGGCCTGGATTACCCGTGCGCTGGGCGAAGCACGCCACCAGGACGCCATCATCGCCGCCATCACGCGGCCTTACGAAGCCAGGCCCTGGTATCAATACCGGCCGATCTTCCTCACCGATGCGCGTGTCACAGCAGGTGTGCAGTTCTGGAACGCCCATGCGGCGAGTCTCGCGCGTGCACAGCAGACCTATCGGGTGCCCGTCTCCATGATCGTCGCCATCATCGGCATTGAAAGCAACTACGGACGCCAGCATGGCGGCTACCGGGTACTGGACGCGCTGACCACGCTGGGATTCGACTACCCGCCGCGCGGTGGATTCTTCCGCCGGGAACTTGCGGAATTCCTGCTCATGTGTCACGAGCGCGGTCTGGACCCGATTACTCCGATGGGGTCATACGCCGGCGCCATGGGCGCGCCGCAATTCATGCCGGACAGCTACCGCCAGTACGCGGTGGATTTCAACGGCGACGGGAAACGCGACATCTGGGACGACTGGGACGACATCATCGGCAGCGTCGCCAATTATTTCCATGCCCACGGCTGGCAGCCGGATGCCTTGATCGCCGTGCCGGCCGCCTGGCAGGGCGGCACGCCACCTGCCGAACTGCTCACGCCCACCACGGTCGGCGCATTGCGGCAGGCCGGCGTGTTCATGAGCGCAGGCGTTGCGGATGATGAAACGGCGCTGCTGGTTGCCCTGCAACAACAGGACGGCGTGGATTACTGGGTGGGGCTGCACAATTTCAGCGTCATCCTGCAATACAACAAGAGCGCCCTGTACGCGATGGCGGCCACGGATCTGGCCGTGGAGATTTCCCGTGCACGTGCAGCACCCGTGCAACATGCGGCGCCGTAACCCCATCCTCGTGGCCGGTTTCCTGCTGCTCGGCACGGCCGGCTGCGCACCGTTTCCGGCGGCGCCCGGCAGTGGTCGGGATTACGGGCCGTCGCAACCGGTGGACGTGTCGCAGGTTCCGGACGCGGTGCCGGAAGCGGAACCGCGCAGTCGCTACGGCAATCCCGCGTCATATACCGTGAACGGCAAAACCTATCGCGTGCTGCCGGAATGCGCCGGCTACCACGAGCGCGGCATCGCCTCCTGGTACGGCATGAAATTCCACGGCGGACGCACCTCGGACGGCGAGACCTACGACATGTACGCCATGACCGCCGCCAACAAGGTGGTGCCGCTGCCCTGTTATGCACGTGTCACCAACCTGAAAAACGGCCGCAGCGTGATCGTGAAAATCAACGACCGCGGACCGTTCGTGGAAAACCGCATCATTGATCTTTCCTACGCGGCGGCAAAGAAACTCGGCGTGGTCGCGACCGGCACCGCACTGGTGGATGTGGCGGCTGTGACGCCCGGCAGCACCGCATCACCTGCACCTGCGCCGGAACCGGCCCCAACCGCGACTTCGGCCGGGCCGCAGCTTTATGTACAGGTCGGAGCCTATGCCGAGGCTGCGAACGCGGCGCGCGTACGCGGAAAACTCGAATCCGCACGCATCAGCGACGTGCATACCGTCAGCGCGCCCGAACACGGACAGACGCTTTACAAGATACGCATCGGGCCACTGGCCGATGTTTCGGCGGTGGATCGGCTCACCCGACAGCTTGCCGCGCTGGGATTTCCCGACGCACAGGTGGTCATTCCCTGATTGCCGGTTGGGTTTCCACCGGCAGCCGCGTTAAAATTGCACTTTCGGCCGACTTCCGGCCTGTCAATCCATGCGTGCCGAGGTATCCACTTGAGCAACCAGCGTCTTGCCGCGTCCCTCCTGTGTCTTGTCGCCCTGCTTTGCTGCGGTGTGGCACAGGCGATTCCGGTCCCGGCACCGCCGCAGCTAGCGGCCCGGAGCTACGTGCTGATGGACGCCAACAGCGGCCAGATCATCGCGGCCAGCAACCCGGACCAGAAAACCGAACCCGCCAGCCTCACCAAGCTGATGACCGCCTACGTGGTGTTCCATGCGCTCAAGGACGGTGTCATCCGTCTCGATACGCCGGTCACCATCAGCGTCAAGGCCTGGCGCATGGGGGGCTCACGCATGTTCGCCAAGGTCGGCAGCAAGGTCAGCGTGGAGAATCTCATTCAGGGCATGGTGGTCCAGTCCGGCAATGACGCCACCGTGGCATTGGCCGAACGCGTCGGCGGCACTGAAGATACTTTCGTCGAGCTGATGAACAGGTACGCGCAGCAGCTCGGCATGAGCAACAGCCACTTTGTGGATGCCTCCGGATTGACCGACGATCCCGCGCATCACATGACCGCGCGCGACATCGCGATCCTGACGCGCGCCATCGTCACGGAATTCCCCCAGTACTATCACTTCTTCTCGGAGAAGGAATTCACCTGGAACCACATCCGCCAGCGCAACCGCAACGATCTCTTGTTCACCGATCCGTCGGTGGACGGCCTCAAGACCGGTTTTACCGACGACGCCGGCTATTGCCTGGTGGCCTCGGCCAAACGCGGCGACATGCGCCTGATCGGCGTGGTAATGGGCACCCGGCGCGAACGCGACCGCGCCATCTATGACCAGGCGCTGCTGAATTACGGCTTCAACTTCTACGATTCGCACAAGCTCTATGCCGCCGGTCAGGCGGTGTCCCACCTCAAGGTCTGGAAAGGCGCAGAGGACAGCGTGCCGGTCGGCAGCACGCAGGATCTCTACGTGACGTTCCCGAAAGGACGTTACAAGGAATTGATCGCGGCCGTACACGCCAATGCCGGGCTGATCGCGCCGGTCGCGGCCGGCCAGCAGGTTGCGCACCTCACCGTGTCGCTGGACGGCAAGACGCTGCTGGATGCGCCGCTCTCTGCCCTTCAAGCCGTGCCGGAAGGCGGTTTCTTCACACGCCTGATTGACGACATCCGGCTCTGGTTCCGCAGGAAATAACGCATGGCCACGCCGCATCGGACTGTCTGCCTGAACGGTGCTTTCATGGCGCTGAGCGACGCGCACATTTCGCCGCTGGATCGTGGCTTCCTGTTCGGCGACGGCGTGTACGAGGTCATTCCCGTGTATGCGGGCAAACTGTTCCGGCTGGATGCGCACCTGCGCCGCCTGCAATACAGCCTGGACGCCATCCGGCTTGCGAATCCGCATCACGACGCGCACTGGCACGCCCTGCTCGGGGAACTGGTGGAGCGCAACGGCGGCGGGGATCAGGCGGTGTACCTGCAAATCACTCGCGGCGCGGATCAGGGCCGCGACCACCTGTTCCCGGCCGGCGTGCCGGCCACGGTATTCGCCATGAGCACGCCGCTTGCCGGTTTGCCCGAGCGCCTCTCGCGCGACGGCGGTCGCGTGGTGACCCTGTCCGATATCCGCTGGCTGCGTTGCGATATCAAATCGGTTTCGCTGCTCGGCAATGTGCTGCTGCGCCAGAGCGCGAGCGATGCGGGCTGCGACGAGGCCATACTCATCCGCGACGGCTACGCGACCGAGGGCACCGCCAGCGGGCTGTTTGTCGTGCACGGCGGCGTGATCATGACGCCGCCCAAATCCGCCGAACTCCTGCCCAGCATCACCCGCGACGTGGTGGTGGAGCTCGCGACGGGAATCGGCCTGCCGCTGCGCGAGGCGCGCATCCCGGAAGCGGAACTGCACGCCGCCGAGGAAGTGTGGCTGGCCAGCTCCACGCGCGAGGTGTATGCGATCACGGAACTGGACGGACAGCCGGTCGGCAGCAGCCAGCCCGGCCCCTGCTGGCGTCGCGTGTACAATGCCTACCAGGAAGCAAAGCGCGCCGCGTGACGAGGCGCAGAGCATGAGCGGACCTTCTCCAACATTGCAATTCCCGACCGAATTCCCGGTCAAGGTCATGGGGCTGGACAGTCCGGATTTCCACGCGGCGGTGGCCGACATTTTCACGCGTCATGTCGCGCCGTTTGAATCGCTGGCGGTCAGCCGCCAGGCCAGCCGCAAGGGCCGCTTCATTTCCGTCACCGTGCTGTTCACGGCCGAGAGCCGCGCGCAGCTCGATGCGCTCTATGCCGATCTGTCCGAACACGAACTGGTGCTGATGGCCCTGTGAACACCGGAATTGAAACGCCCCTGCTGCGCGATCTGGGCCAGGTCGCTTACGAACCGACCTGGCGCGCCATGCAGCAATTCACCGAGGCACGCAACGCCGATACCCGCGACGAAATCTGGTTCCTGGAGCATCCGCCGGTGTTCACGCTGGGCCTCGCCGGCAAGATGGAACACGTGCTCGCGCCGGGCGACATTCCCGTCATTCATATTGACCGCGGCGGCCAGGTGACGTATCACGGACCGGGACAACTGGTGGTGTATCCGCTGATTGATCTCAAACGTCTGAAACTCGGCGTACGCGCGCTGGTCGAGGGTATCGAACACAGCGTGATTGATACGCTGGCCCATTTCGGCATTGCCGCACACTCAAAACGCGAGGCGCCCGGCGTTTACGCGCCGGACGGTCGCAAGCTGGCCTCGCTCGGCCTGCGCGTGCGGCGCGGCTGCACTTACCACGGCCTCGCGTTCAACGTCGCCATGGATCTCGAACCCTTCACCCGCATCAATCCCTGCGGCTATGCGGGCCTCGAAATGACACAGGTCTCGGCGCTGGGCGACCCGGCGGATGTCGCCACGGTCGCAGCTGCACTCAAGCCGAGGCTGCTGGAACACCTCGGTTATAATGTGCGCTCCAATACCGCTGCCGGCGACCTCGTCGTCGGCCAGGCCTGAAGGATATCCCGTGAGCGAAGCCGCCATCCCGCGCCCGAAACTCGAACCCGGCAAGAAACTGAGCGCCGCCGAGAAAATGGCGCGCATCCCGGTCAAGATCGAGCCGACCGTGACGCCGTTGCGCAAGCCGTCCTGGATTCGGGTGCGTTCGCCCGCCACGCCGGAAGTCGCCCGGCTCAAGCAGATCCTGCGTGATAATCACCTGCACACGGTCTGCGAGGAAGCCTCCTGCCCCAACATCGGCGAGTGTTTCGGCAAGGGCACGGCCACGTTCATGATCATGGGCGACATCTGCACCCGTCGTTGCACCTTCTGCGACGTGGCACACGGCCGCCCCGGCGCACTGGACGCCGAAGAGCCCGTCAATCTGGCGCGCACTATCAAGGCCATGGGTCTGCGCTACGTGGTCGTGACCTCCGTGGACCGCGACGACCTGCGTGACGGCGGTGCCGGTCACTTCGTGGCCTGCATCCGCGCCATCCGCGAACTGTCGCCGCAAACCCGCATCGAGGTGCTGGTGCCGGATTTCCGCGGCCGCATGGACGTCGCGATCGCGCTGATGAACGAAGCGCCGCCGGATGTCTTCAACCACAATCTCGAAACCGTGCCGCGCATCTACCGCGAAGTCCGTCCCGGTTCCGATTACCAGCATTCCCTGATGCTGCTCAAGAACTTCAAGGCCGCGCACCCGGACGTGTTGACCAAATCCGGCCTCATGGTCGGGTTGGGCGAGGAAATCCCGGAAATCTTCGCGGTCATGCGCGACCTGCGTGCGCACGACGTGGACATGCTCACGGTCGGGCAATACCTGCAACCCTCGAAGTTCCATCATCCCGTGGTGCGCTACGTCACCCCCGAGGAATTCAAGGCCATAGAAACCTACGGCTACGACATCGGTTTCGAGCACGTCGCCAGCGGTGCCTTGGTGCGCTCGTCCTACCACGCCGACCGGCAGGCGGAGTCCCTGTTGCACGAAAGCATCGGCTGATCGTCACTCGCCGGTCAGCCGCGCCCGGACCCTCCATGGAATCCGGTCACGCGGTCATTGTCCAACGCGACATCGCGTTTCTTGTGACCATTCAGATCCCGGTAAACCCAGTGCTCGCGCAGGTGGCCGTGCGTGTGCTTGCGGGTGATCTTGTCGGGTTTGCCCCAGGCAGCACGCACCGCGGCTGCCGGCTCGCACAGCATGATGATCTGGCTGACACGGAGATTGCGCTGTTCGGTGGAACTCAGATCGTCATAGCGGCATGGCTTTTCATGCTTGGCATGTGCAGTGACGGATCGGGTCGCCTGCGGCTTTGCTTGCGCAACGGGTTGCAAGGTGACGGTCTGCACGGGCGCAAGTTTGACCGGCTCGGCCTGCTTGCCGCAGGGCTGATCGCTGTAGCGCGTCGTGCCATTGACCTCGCAGCGATAGACGTCAGCGACGGCAGACAGGTTGCCCGTCAAATACAGTGCGGCAGCCAGCCCCAATAACATGAATGACTTTTTCATCCTGCTTCCTTGCAAAGTCGTCCCTGTTGCCAGCATACCAGCCCACAGCAGTCCGGGTCACCCTTCTCTCAATGACTTGAGCGCGGCGGGCGTGCCGATGTCGGCCCATACACCCTGATATTCCTCGCCGCTCAGGGCCTCCATCTGCATGGCGCGCTTGAGCCACGGCAGCAGGGGGAACTTGCCTGCCGGGCAATCATGGAAAAATTCCGGCCGATAGACGCCGATACCGCTGTACGTCAGTTTCGGCTTGCCACGGTTTCTCAGGTGCCCGAACGGCGAGAGATGGAAATCGCCCATTGGGTGATGCGGGGGATTCGGCACCATAACCAGATGCGCAAGCGTGTCCGGCTTGAGACGATGCTTGAGGTTCTCGAAGGGAAAATCCGTCCAGACATCGCCGTTGACCACCAGAAACGGGGCTTTCCCGAGCAGCGGCAGCGCCTTGAACAACCCGCCGCCGGTTTCCAGCGGCTCCGGCCCTTCATGCGAAAACTGCACGCTGACCCCGAAACGCGCGCCGTCTCCCAGCCAGTCTTGGAGTTGTTCCGCCAGCCAGGCGGTATTGATAACCAGTCGTGTGAAGCCGGCGTCACGCAGACGCTCGATGTGCCACTGGAGCAGCGGCTTGCCACGGACCTCGATCAGGGGCTTGGGTGTCGTGTCGCTCAAGGGTCGCAGCCGCTCGCCCCGCCCCGCGGCCAGAATCATGGCTTTCATGCGTATGTTTCCGCGACGGCCGCATGCCGCTCGAACTCGTCCAGCAGTCGCAGCAAGGGTGTGAATTCGCGGTAGCGCGCCCCGATGACGCGCAGGTAATTCAGAAAGCGCGGCGCGTCCGCCAGATACTGCGGCTTGCCGTCGCGGTAGCGGATGCGCGCAAAAATGCCCAGCACCTTGAGATGCCGCTGCATCCCCATCCAGTCCAGTGCGCGGGTGAACTCCGGTTCCGCCTGAACCGGCAGTCCGGCACGACCGGCGCTTTCGCGGTAGCGGGTGCACCACGCGGCTACTCGCGATTCATCCCAAGACAGGAAAGCATCCCGGAACAGGGATACGACGTCGTAGGTAATCGGTCCATGAACCGCATCCTGAAAATCCAGCACGCCCGGATTGGGTGTGCTCCGCATCAGGTTGCGCGGCATGTAGTCGCGGTGCACGAAGACTTGCGGCTGCCGCAAGGCGCTCTCTTCCAGCAGATCAAAAACCCGATCCAGCACGCTTCGTTGCGTCGAGGACAAGACAATGCCGAGATGCCGTGTCAGGTACCATTCCGGAAACAGCTCCAGCTCGCGCCGCAACAGGGCCCGGTCATAAGGGGGCAGCAGGTCCTCGCGGCTGGCTGCCTGCCATTTGCACAGGGTCGTCAGCGCATCGTCAAACAAGGCATCGGCATTGCCTTCATCCAGCACGTCCAGGTAGGTTTGCGTGCCCAGGTCACTCAGCAGCAAAAAACCGTGCTCGACATCCTGCGCCAGTATCCGCGGCGCATGAATGCCGGCCGCGTGCAGAAGCCCAGCCACCCGTACATACGGCCGACAGTCTTCCTGGGGCGGCGGCGCATCCATGACGATGACGGAATCGTTCGCGGTCGTTATCCTGAAATAACGCCGGAAACTGGCATCGGCAGAGGCGGACTCCATATCAAAGTCCGCTCCGTCCAGTTGTGTCGTGACCCAGTCCCGCAAGGCCTGATCGCGTTCACTCACTCGCGTACCCCGCCGTTTGAACCCGCCGATAAAGTATGCGATTGTACGCGCGCTTTTCCGTTCATTTCCCGGGAGCCTGCGGAGTGTATCGAGGCAGCACATGCATTCTGGTCATCCTGCTGCTTGCTGCTACGCCAGCCGTCGCCGCTCCGCCCGCCCAACCGCCCCCTGCAACGACGGTTGATGCCCCGAAACCGGGCAGCATCGGTTACAACCAGTGGGGCACCTGCCCGGCGCAGCCCGCCTCACCGGTGCCGCCAGCGCCCCCCGGCACAGCCCCGGACAAGCAGCAACCCACCCGGCTCAGTGCCGAAAAAGTGGATGGGCAGGTCCACGGCGTCTCCATTCTGACCGGCCAGCCCAAGGCCGTGCAAGGCTCGCGGCAACTGACCGCAGAGCGCATGCGCTACAACGCCACCACCGGCGAGATCCACGCCCGGGACCAGGTGCAGTTCGCGTCACCTGACATGACGCTGCACGGCAACAACGCCGATTACGACCTCGATACCGCCAGCGGCAATTTCGAAAACGCGGATTTTTTCCTGCCCAGGCGGCACGGGCGCGGGGATGCGCAGAAGATCGAGATGCTGGACAGCAACCGCAGTTTTCTCACCGACATGCACTACACCACCTGCCCGGTCGGCCACCAGGACTGGATGCTCGATGCCGGCGACATGCTGCTGGACCAGGCCACCAACACCGGCATTGGCCACAACGTGGTAATTGATTTTTTCGGCGTACCGATCTTCTGGACACCGTATATCAATTTTCCGCTCAACGATGAGCGCAAATCCGGTTTCCTGGCGCCCAGCATCAGTTATTCAAACCGTACCGGCGTTGATCTGGCAACACCCTATTATTTCAATCTGGCACCGAACTATGACGCCACATTCACGCCACGCGTCATCACACGACGCGGCTTCGATCTGGGCGGGGAATTCCGTTACCTGCTGGAAGGCGGTTCGCAGGGCCAGGTTGATTTCGATTACCTGCCCCACGACAAGCTTGCAGATCGCGAGCGCGGCCTGCTGAGCTTCTCCGACAATACTCCACTCGGAATCGGCACGGGTTGGGCATTCAACTCCGCGTATAACTGGCTTTCGGATTCCCTGTACTACCAGGATCTGGGGAACAGTCTGGTATCCATTTCCAGGACCTACATGGAGCGTCATGCAGCCGTCAAATACGGCTCCGACGATGGCAATCTGAATTTCCTGGCTCAGATGGAAACTTTCCAGATTGTGGACCCGGCAATCTCGCCACTGAGATACCCTTACAAGCAACTGCCTGAACTGAGTCTGGATTGGCAAAGTGATGCGGCTTCACAGGGCCCGCAATTCGAATTGCAAACCGGGCTGGTCCGGTTCCAGCAGGACCTGCGCATTGGTGCCCTGCGCACCGATATCGAGCCCAGTATCAGCGACAACTTCGGCAGTGCCGGATATTACCTGACGCCGACCGCCGCTTATCGTTTCACGCATTACACCCTGGATGAAAATACGTTGCCGGGGCAGGAAACCGGCATCAGCCGCAGCCTGCCCATTTTCAGCCTCGACAGCGGTCTGTCGTTGGAGCGGGGACTGGACAACGGCAGCTATATCCAGACTCTGGAACCGCGGTTGTATTATCTGTATGTACCGTACCGGGACCAGTCCGCCATTCCGCGTTTCGACACCCTGCAACCGCAATTCAGCTTCCTGCAGCTCTTTACCGACAACCGCTTCTTTGGTGCCGACCGCCAGGGTGATGCCAACCAGCTCAGTTACGCACTTACCAGCCGTCTGCTGGACGGCGACAGCGGCTTCCAGGTCCTGGAGGGCAGTCTCGGTGAAATACGCTATTTCAAGGACCGCCGCGTAAACCTTCAATATTGCCCACTGCCCACTTCGTGCAGCTCGCCGACGCCTCCGGATACCGCCCTGTTTTCGGATCTGGTCGCCAATGTCACGCTCAACCTGAATGAGCGCTGGTCCACCAGCTACGATCAACAGTGGGATCATGTCACCCGCCAGACCGATCTGGCCTCCGTGGGTATCCAGTACCACCCCGATTACAATCAAGTGGTCAATGCAGCCTATCGTTACAATCGCAAGCTCGATCTGAAACAGACCGATATTTCATTCGTCTGGCCGTTGTCGAACAACTGGAGCACGGTGGGACGCTGGAACTATGACGTGGTCAACCGCATGACGCTGGAGAGTTTCGTCGGCCTGCAATACGATTCCTGCTGCTGGGCCCTGCAGATCGTCCATCGCCGCTTCATCACCCAGACCGGGACCGCAAATTCCCAGTACTTCGTGGAACTCCAGCTCAAGGGACTCGCCACCCTCGGGCACCGTCTCGAAGACTTCCTGCAAAATGGTATCCTAGGCTACTCGGAACCGCTCCCCTCCCACTGAATCAGGTCCATAACCCATGCCGAAGTGTTTTTCCCGTCTGCCGGCGGCGTTCATCGCCGCACTGATCCTGACCCAGGGCTGTGCCTCGGCACCGCCACCACCGCCCCCGGTGACCGGCAATGTGGCCACCCAAGCCCCCGACCCTGAACAGTCCAGGCTGGCAAAGTCCGGTACCCTGCTGGACCGCATCGTGGCGGTGGTCAATGACGAGGTGATTCTGGAAAGCGAACTGGATGCGCGGGTATCTGAAATCACCCGCCAGATCAGCGCGCGCAACACCGCGCTCCCGCCGCTCGCTGTCTTGCGCAAGCAGGTGCTGGACCAGATGGTCATGGCCAAACTCGAGCTCCAGCAGGCTGCCGGCAAGGGCATCACGGTCAGCGACG
>DASSRV010000103.1:0-3376 GCA_035701605.1 Gammaproteobacteria bacterium | reverse complement strand
GCAGTGGGTGAAAGCCGGCAAGAACATAAACGCTGCCGTGCCGAACGACGGCACCGCGCTGATCGTGGCGGCGAAGCGTGGCGACCTGGCCGCGGTGAATCTCCTGATCGAACTGGGCGCAGACGTGAACAAGGCCGTCCGGGGCGACGGCAACGCCCTGATCGCCGCCGCCGCGGGCGGAAACCTGGAGGTCATGGCGCGGTTGCTGTCGGCCGGAGCCCGTGTCAATGCGGTCGTCCCGGGAGATGAAACCGCCCTCATCAGTGCGGTGAGGAACGACCGGCTGGACGCCGTGAAACTGCTGATTGCCCACGGCGCGGACGTGAATCTGGGCGTCGTCGCCAACGGAAGCGAATGGCGCTCGCCACTCAATCAGGCCCGCAGCACCGCGGTCAGACGCTATCTGGTGCGGAAGGGGGCGGCGCTCGGCGCCCCCGGGAAAATCCATCTGTGAAGGAGACACTGTAGTGTTCGCCTACTACCTCGATCTCGCGCTGCGCAGCCTGAAGCGCAATCCGGCGCTCACTGTCCTGATGGTACTGGCCATCGCGGTCGGCATCGGCGCCAGCATGACCACGCTGACGGTGATGCACATCCTGTCCGGCGATCCGTTGCCGGGGAAGAGCGCGCAACTGTTTTACGCGCAGGTGGACGGCGATCCCACGGCGCATGGCGGCACGCGCCGCGAACCGCCCGACAGGATGGATTACCGTTCGGCGGTGGACTTGTGGACTGCGCATCGCGCCGATCGGCAGGCCTTGATCGTGGACAGCCAGATCAAGGTCAGCGCGCCGGAGGCGAATCATCCACCGTTGATGTTGACGATGCTGGCGACGACAACGGACTTCTTCCCCATGTTCAACGTGCCGTTCGAATTCGGCAGCGCCTGGACGCCGTCCGACGGGGCGAACCACGCACGGGTTGCGGTGATCTCAAGTGACCTCAACGACAGGCTGTTCGGTGGCAAGGACAGCGTGGGCAAGACACTGCGCATTCGCGACAGCGATGTGCGCATCGTGGGGGTGCTGAAACCGTGGCGACCCTCGCCCATGTACTACAACGTCGCGGGCGGACGCTTCGCCAACGGCGACACGGCAAGTTATTACACCAAACCGGAGGACGTGTTCGTGCCGTTCTCCACCGGCCTCGAAATCAACGACGGAAACTTTCAGCAGTTCAACTGCTGGGCGTCGCCGCCGAACCCCGGACATTTGGTGAACTCCCCATGTAACTGGGTCGGCTTATGGGTGGAGTTGGGAAGTACAGCAAAAGTCGCCGCATATCGCGCGTTCTTGGACAGCTATGTGCAGCAGCAGAAGACGCTCGGCCGGATCGTTCATACCGAGACCCGGTTGCGCGATCTGATGCAGTGGCTGAAGTTCAACCATGTGGTACCGCGCAACGCGAAACTGCAAACCTGGCTGGCGTTCGCGTTCCTTGCGATCTGTCTGTTCAACACCGTGGGCTTGTTGTTGGCGAAGTTCCTGCGTCGTGGCGGCGAGATCGGCGTACGGCGGGCGTTGGGTGCCTCGCGTCGCGCGGTGTTCACGCAATGCCTGACGGAAGCCGGTTTGATCGGATTCATTGGTGGTATCGGCGGGTGGTTGCTGACGTTGATCGGGCTGTGGCTGGTGCGTCGGCAGCAGACACCCTATTCCGACCTCGTACACATGGACGTGGCGATGTTCTTCGCCACCTTCATGCTGGCGGTAACGGTAAGCCTGCTTGCGGGCGCACTGCCCGCGTTGCGTGCCAGCCGTGTCGCACCGGCCTTGCAGTTGAAGACTCTTTGAGGATGCCTGCCATGCAAATCCAGCCCATTCTCGCCGCGCTGAAAAAGCACAAACTCGCAACCATCCTGATCGCGATGGAAATCGCATTGGCCTGCGCGGTCTTGTGCAATGCCTGCTTCCTGATCGTCAATCGCCTGTCCGCAATGAACATCAACAGTGGCGTGGACGAGGCATCACTCGGGTTCATTGCGCTGCAAGGCTTCGATCCAAAGGAGGCGAAAGATCTCAATGCACGCGTCCTGGCGGGATTGGGTGCGATTCCGGGCGTCGAATCGGTACACGCCATCAACTCGGTACCGTTCGGCATGCAAGCCGGGGCGTTCGGCATCACACTCGATCAGGCCGGCAAGCAGTTTCGTGGCGTGCCCGAGTTTTATCTGGGCGACCCGGGCACCCCGCAGGCCCTGGGCCTGAAACTGGTGGAGGGTCACATGCCGACCACGGACGACTACCAGGCTGTCTTGACAGGCTATATCCCGGCGAGTGCGAACGTATTGGTCACGCGTGCACTGGCTGAGCACTTGTGGCCCGGCGAAAGCCCGCTAGGCAAGACGTTCTGGACGGGCAAGAACCAGCTCCGCGTGATCGGTGTCGTCGCCCATCTGTCTGTCCAGCAATATGACGAGGAAGGCGAGCGTGGCGCCGAATGGACGGTATTCCTGCCGACATTGCCACCGGCTCCGCTGTTTGCCGGTACTTTCCTGATCCGCACCAATCCGCGGGATCTGGATCGCGTGATGGTTGAGGCCAAGGCGGCGATTGCAAAGATTGCCCCGGAAGCGGTGGTGGATCACGAGTGGAGCGATACCCTGCCCGCCCTGCGAACGAAGTTCTTCCAGACCGACCGCGCAATGGCGGGTCTGCTGGTCGGCGTGATCGTGGCGCTCCTGGGCGTCACCGCATTCGGCATCGTCGGACTCGCGAGTTTCTGGGTGGCGCAGCGGCGCAAGCAGATCGGCATCCGTCGTGCGCTGGGCGCGACCCGCGCCGACATCCTGCGCTATTTCCAGACCGAGAACTTCCTCATCGTCACGTTCGGAATCGTGCTCGGCATCGTTCTGGCCATCGGCATCAACCTCGTACTGATGAAGTTCTTCGAAGTTCCGCGCCTGCCATTGTGGTACCTGCCGGTCGGCGTGATCGTCTTGTGGCTGCTGGGACAGCTCGCGGTGCTGGCGCCGGCGCTGCGCGCCGCATCGGTCCCGCCGGTGACGGCGACGCGGAGCGTGTGACATTGTCCTTCTTTCTCCCGAAGGGAGGAGGGAAAAGAAAATCAGGAGCGACTGAATGATGTTTGGCTATTACCTTGGCCTTGCCCTGCGCAACTTGAAGCGTACGCCGATCCTCACCGCGCTGATGGTATTGGCGATCGGCCTCGGCATCGGCGCCAGCATGACCATGATCACCGTGCTGCACGTGATGACATCAGACCCCCTTCCGGGGCGCAGCGCGCAGTTGTACGTGCCGCACATTGATCCCTTGCCGTTAGCCTCCAAGGCCGAAAACGATATCCCCAGCCCCACCGACAATTTCACCTGGCCCGACGCCATGGCGCTGCTGCACGCGCACAAGGCGGTGCGACA
>DASSRV010000102.1:0-6837 GCA_035701605.1 Gammaproteobacteria bacterium | reverse complement strand
CGCGACGGCTGGCGTGCCACGCTCGTCATCGGCGAAGCCCTCGGCGAACGCTCGCCGGCGCGCGTGTATTCGCCGCTCGCGGGACTCGATCTCGAATTGCTGGACGTCGGCACGCACACGCTGCCGCTGCGGGCGGATTTCGAACACGCCATCCTGCTCACCGAAGGCGCGGCAGGCGTGGAAGGTATGCCCATGCGACTCGATACCTTGTACTACCTCGGCAGCGGCCGCGAACATATTCATCTCGACAGCACCGGCCCTGCGCGCGCGTTCCTGTTCGGCGGCACGCCGCTGCATGAAGATGTCCTTCTGTGGTGGAACTTCGTGGCACGCAGCACCGAGGAAATGCTGGCCGCGCGCGCGGACTGGGAGAACCATGCCGCGCGCTTCGGCGAAGTGCAGGGCTACGACGGCCCACGGCTCGTCGCGCCGGAACTGACCGGCCGGCTCAAACACTGACAGCGCGGCCGATGCGCGTACTGAAACGCATCCTGCCCGTCATGGTGCTGCTGGCCGTCATGCTGGCGGCGATCGGCGTGCTGCTGCCGCGTCACGCGCAGGTGGAACGCGCCATCGAGATCGCCGCACCACCCGCCAACGTGTTCACCGTGCTGGACAACTTCCACGTGTTCGGGAAATGGTCGCCGTGGACAGGCCACGATGATCCGGACGCACACACTATCTACAATGAAACCTGGTCCGGCGTCGGCGCGCACCTGGACTGGCAACGCACGGCTCCCGAACCGGACAACGGCAGTGCGGCCATTGTTGAAAGCCTGCCGTACCGGCGCATTGCCATGCGGCTCGCACTGGACGACAGACGTCCGATGGCCGTCGCCTTCACGCTCTCACCGACGGCAAACGGCACCCGCGTGGTGTGGCATGCCGACACGGATTTCGGCTGGAACCTGGCGGCACGGTTTCTGGGGCTGCTGCCTGACAATCATCTCGGCGACGCTCTCGCGCGCGGTCTTGAAAACCTGAAACGCCTTGTCGAGGTCCTGCCGCAAGCGGATCTCGGCGGCGCCGACATCCGCCTGATCCGGATGCAGCCGGTTTCCATCGTGTACGTGAACGGCCACACCACCACCGACGGCCGCGACGTGGCAAACGCGCTGGATACCGCGTACGCCGAGGTGCGGCGCTTCGTTGCCGCAAACCGTCTCGAAGTCACCGGCGCACCGATGGCGCTGACCCGGCTCTGGGACCCGGCGCACAACCGCTATGAATTCGAAGCGGCGTTGCCGGTGGACTGGAAGCAATTGGCCCAGCCGGCGGGCAGCCCCGTGAAGCTCGGTCAGACCCTGGGCGGCAGGGTGGTGATGGCTCGCTGGGTGGGCCCGTATTCCGGCACCGGCAGGGTCTATGACCAGATCGCGGCATGGCTTGCGGCCAACGGGCTCGTCGCCACGGGACTCTACTGGGAACAGTATCCGAACAGCCCCGCCACCACCCCGGACGACAAGCTGGTGACCCTGATTTATACGCCGGTGAAGGCGGCGCCCTAAAAATGGCGGCTACCGCAAGGTAGCCGCCTGCCACGCCCCTGATATGCCCCTCATTTCAGCCGCCCGTGCGGCTCTCCCCCCATCCCCGGACCGCTTGTGCCCGGAATGGCCTCCCCAAGCCCGATTCTGCTTTCGGGGGCAAAAGCTAGTATATTTCCGGCTCCAAATGAGTATTGCTGAATTTTGAGCAGCAAATCGGGGGGTTTATGAAATTTAATTCAGTTGACCTCAAGATTTTGAGGGAATTACGGAATAATGCACGGATTTCCAACAAGGTGCTGGCGGCGCGGGTGAACACGCCGCCGTCCACCTGCCTCGCCCGCGTGCAGCGCCTGGTCCAGGGCGGCGCGATTTCGGGCTTCTACGCGGAGTTCAATCCGGCCGAGATCGGCGTGGGGGTGCAGGCCATGATCTGCATCCGCATGGCCATGCACGACCGCGCCGCCATTGACGGCTTCCGCACCCACATCAAGGCCCAGGACGAGGTGGTGTCCTTCTATCTGGTTTCAGGGCAGGACGATTTCATGATGCACGTGGCGGTGCGCGACGTGCAGCACCTGCGCGAGTTCATCCTGCGCGCGCTGACCGAGCGGCCCGAAGTGGATCACATCGAAACGCGGCTGATGTTCGAGGAAACCCGCAATCCCGGCTTCCCGGTGTACCAGGCGGCGGAGGACGACGCAGACCTGGAATGAGAAAAATGCCCGCGCGGCGCCTCAGCTTTCCGTGAGCGAGCCGTCCGGGTCCGGCATTTCGCCACGCGGCGCGGTCTTGCGTGCACGCTTGCTGGAGTACATGGCGCGGTCCGCATCGTGCATGGCGTTTTCCAGTTCATCCATGCTGCGGAAACCCGCCACGCCGATGCTGGCGCTGAGCGGAATCTCGACGCCGGGCGCTTCCAGCCTGAGCGGCGGGGCCTCGGCGATCAGCACCTGCATGCGTTGCTCGGCGATGTCCGCCACGGCGCGCGGCATCACCACCAGAAATTCATCGCCACCAAGGCGATACAGCTTGTCGGAAGGCCGCAGCCCGCTGCGCAGCACGCCGGCAAAATAACGCAGCAGCTCATCGCCGAAACGATGGCCATAATGATCATTGATGGTCTTGAGATTGTCCATGTCGAACATGACCAGCACGCCAAAGCTGCCGCGCGCATCCTCGAGTCCGGTGCCTTCGTTGAAGGCGCGCCGGTTGTAAGCGCCGGTCAGGGAGTCGGTCAGCGATTCGCGCAGCAACTGTTCGTGCGTGACGCGCAGTTCATTGTGCGCGGTATCAATCTCGCGGCGCGTGTCCTCGAACAGCACCAGCACCATGCCGAAGGCCAGCAGCATGCCGAAGATCAGATCGAGATAGGTATTGCGCCCGGAGAACGCCTCCCAGGCGCCCATGCCGAAACTGGTTGCGGGGAAAACGATGTGCACCAGCGCGGCGATGTAGCCCAGCCACAAGATCGCCATGCCCGCCAGACACAATCCGGTCAGCCAGGTGCCGAGGCTGCGGCGTGACTTCGGCAGCGCCAGCAGCGCGTAGCCGCACACGCTGAACCCCAGTACGTTGGCGACGCCCTGCCAGAACATCACCGCGCGCTGATCGGCGGATACCAGGACCGAGATCACCGTGAACGCGATGGCGGCAAGCCACAACCAGCGCAGGTAGCGCAAGGGCGGGTCGGCCAGCCCCTTGAGATAGAGCATCACGCCCTGCAGCACGTACAACAGGAAGCCCAGCTTGCCGAGCTGATACACGTAGTAGCAGAGCCTGACCCACCAACTGTGCTCGTCATCCCCGCCGGGCAAGCCGATCAGCACTTCATAGCGCAGTACCAGCGCCACGAGCGCCACCACCAGCGCCATCCAGGCGCGGGTCCAGGCGTGGAAATAGGTTCGTCTGCCGGCGTAGTGGCGCAGCAGCACAAAAAGCACGAGCAGGAGCAGCATCGCCAGGGTCTGGCTGGCGAGCCCGAAATAGGACAACACGCTAGGAGTCAGCAGTTGACTGGGATCCAATACGTAACTCCCCGGCATTTTTGCTATTTCGTTCGAATCATGCGCCTGCCCGGTGCAGGCCACAAGCACCGGCTGTCGGCACTTCTGTACCATTCGGCGCGGCATGGGAGTTGTGACCCGTTTCGCATTATTGCCTCTGGACAGGGCCGGCCCGAACCTGCACACTCGGCCGGCTTGTTTGGCGCATTTCTGCGGGGTGTGACAACTCGATCCTGATCCGTCCGGGAGGCGGTAACAGGGAGACCGGGAGACGTGATGGCGATAGCCACCATGACAGACACGCGCGTACCTGCGCGCGATGCCGGGCGCCAGGTGCGCGCCGAGCTGACCAATCTGCTCTATCAGCACACCCGCGGCCTGCACCTTGCGGCGCTGGTGGTCGCGCTGCTGCTGGCCGCCATGCTGCGCGACGCTGGACCCTCCCGGCTGCTGCTGGGCGCATGGCTGGCCTGGATGGCGGCGGTGGAAATCGGTCGCGCACTCTTGAGCCGCCGCTTCCGGCGCCACAACATTGACGCCGCGGAAGGCGAAATCTGGAAACGGCGTTTTCTCACCGGCAGTTTCCTGTCGGCGCTGGGTTGGGGCCTGGCCGGCATCCTGCTGTTCCCGCACGGCGATATCCCGCACCAGTTGTTCCTGACCATGGTCGTCATGGGCGCCTGCGCGGTGGCGATGCCGGCGCTGGCGGCCAACATTGGCGGCTACCTGGTATTCCTGCTGATCTCCGCGCTGCCGCTCGGTCTGCAACTGCTGCTGGAGTTCAGTGAAATCCCGCTCACCGCCGGACTCATGGTGGGCGTGGTGATCGCATTGCTGGTGCGCATGGCATTCGGGCTGCACCGGCGGCTGGTCGAGCAGCTCGACATCCGCTTTGCGTTCGCGGATACCGTGGAAGAACTGCGCGTGGAAATGGCGGACCGCAAACGCGCCGAGGAGCAGCTCACCCTGCTGGCCAATTACGACCCGCTGACCGGCCTGCCGAATCGGGCGTTCTTCGAACAGAAACTGGAGCGCGCGGTGGCACGCGTGCGCCGCGGCGACAACGAGCTCGCCGTGTTGTTCGTGGACCTGGACCGTTTCAAGGACATCAACGATTCGCTCGGCCATAGCACCGGCGACGAAGTGCTGAAGCGCGTGGCACAGCGCCTGCAACGCACGCTGGGGGAACGCGACACCGTGGCGCGCCTGTCCGGCGATGAATTCATCATGCTGATCGAGGACAGCGAGGATCGCGAGGAGATCGAGGCGCTGGCGGATCGCATCCTGCGCGTGATCGCCCGCCCGATGCTGCTCGGCAGCACCGAGATGCGCGTCACCGCGAGCGTCGGCATCACCCTGCTGGCCGCCGACAGTCCCGACAGCAAGAGCCTGCTGGCCAATGCCGATACCGCGCTGTACCGCGCCAAGCATCGCGGTCGCAATCGCCTCCAGTTCTTCAGCCCGGACATGCACGAAGCGGCGCTGCAACGCCTGGCGCGTGAACTGGAATTGCGCAAGGCGCTGCAACGCAGCGAATTGGCGTTGCACTACCAGCCGCTGTTCGACATGCCGAGCGGAAAGATGATCGGCGTGGAGGCGTTGCTGCGCTGGAACAGTCACGAATTCGGGCGGGTGCCGCCGGGCGATTTCATCCCGCTCGCGGAAGACACCGGGCTCATCATTCCCATCGGCGAATGGGTGCTGCATCAGGCCTGCGAACAGGCGGCGCGCTGGCGCGATCTCAGCAAGGGCCCGTTCCACATGGCGGTGAACCTGTCCGCGCGCCAGTTCGCGGTGCCGGACCTGGCCGGCACGGTGGGACGCATCCTCGGCGAAACCGGCCTGCCGCCGCAGGCATTGCTGCTGGAAATCACCGAGAGCGTGGCGCTCTCGAACGAGGACGGCAACCTCGAGGTGCTGCGCAAGCTGCGGGGCATGGGCATCCGCATCGCGCTGGACGATTTCGGTACCGGCAATTCCTCGCTCGGCTACCTGAAGCGGTTCCCGATTGACGTGCTGAAGCTGGATCAGAGTTTCGTGCGCGACGTCGCCACCAGCCCGGACGACGCCGCGGTGGCGCGCGCCACCATCCGGCTCGCCAACGCGCTCGGCCTCAACGTGGTGGCGGAAGGCGTGGAAAACGAGGCGCAGTTGAAATGGCTGCAAGCGGAAAGCTGTTCCACGATCCAGGGCTTCCTGTTCAGCCAGCCGCTCGACCACGTCGAATGCGAAAAACTGCTGGCCAGCACCCAACCCGCAAACAAGGCTCCTCGCCGCGACCGCCTGAACTGAGCCCGGCATGGGTGGCCGCGCCCGGCTCTGCTAACATCACCGCTTGGCCGCACGGAAACCCGCATGCTCCAGGATCAGATGAAACTGCTGGAACCTTATCTCGCGGCCTACGGGTATCCGGTATTGTTCATCGTGATCTTCATCGAGAGTTTCGGCGTGCCCGCGCCGGGACAAACCCTGCTGATTGCGGCCGCGCTGCTTGCCGCGCACGGCAAACTCAACATCGTGCTGGTATTGGCCACCGCCTGGCTCGCGGCCGTGTGCGGGGACAGCCTGGGTTACTGGATCGGCATGAAAGGCGGACGCCGTCTGCTGTTGCGCTTCGGACGTTACATCCGCATCGGCCGCAAGGAAGTGCGCAAGATGGAACACGCGTTCAACAGATACGGTGGCTGGTTCGTGAGTCTGGCGCGCTTCTTCGAAGTGCTGCGTCAGGTGAACGGCATCGTCGCCGGCATGATGGAGATGCCGTTCCGCCGCTTCCTGCTGTTCAACGGCGCCGGCGCGGTATTGTGGGTCGCGGTCTGGGGGGTCGGCACCTGGAAACTCGGCACCCACATGCAGAATTACGAACACCTGTTTGACCGCGCCGGCAGCCTGTTGCTGCTGGGTGGCATCATTGTGGTGCTGATCGTGATCTGGGCAATTCATCGCCACTGGCAAAAAAGCCGCTGAATGCCGCGTGGTGTCGGCGCATGCCGCACCGTCTCCAAGTTGTTGTTTCCCTTGACATCGGATGCAAGCCCCATCGCAGACCTCATTTGTCCGGAGGCTGGGCTATACTTTCCATAACATCAGCATCCGTCACCACTTAAGTACAGGGGAGCGAACCATGAAAAGAATTATTATCGCGCTGCTTGTCACCGGACTTTGCGCAGCCTGCACCAAGACACCGGACAAGACTGTTGCACTGCAAGCCAATGTTCCGGCTGAGAATCAGGCCATCATGAGGACCGCCATCAAGCAACTCGTCACCGCCTGCACCGGCCTCAGCCAGAATTCCTACAACCTGAAGAACTGGCGCGCCACCATGTCCTCGAACGGCGGCAATC
>DASSRV010000101.1:0-5000 GCA_035701605.1 Gammaproteobacteria bacterium | reverse complement strand
CAGCGGTTGCAGCGTAGCGACCCGCTCTCTGACCCTGCCGCCACCCGGGACTATCTGGCCGCCACGCTCCGGGATCTGCCTCACGAGGTCTTCGCCTGCCTCTACCTCGACACCCGCCACCGGGTCATTGCCTGGGAGGAACTGTTTCGCGGCACCCTCGACGGGACCAGCGTGCACCCGCGCGAGGTGGTGCGTCAGGCCCTGGCGCACAACGCCGCCGCCCTGATCTTTGCCCACAACCACCCCTCCGGCGTGGCCGAGCCCTCGGACGCGGACCGGCGCCTGACTCGTCGCCTCAAGGATGCGCTGGCGCTGGTGGACATCCGGGTGCTGGATCATTTCGTGGTGGGCGACGGTGAAACCGTCTCCTTTGCAGAACGCGGCCTGCTGTAAGGCCGGCAAGCCGCCGGTGGCTTGCGAAATCGGGGCCGGCTGTTAAAATACCCGGCCTTTCGCCCGGCCCTACCGGGCGACCATCCGGTTTTTTCGAGGATTCAGTCATGTCGAGAGTCTGTCAGGTCACGGGCAAGGGCCCGGCCACCGGGAACAACGTCTCGCACGCCAACAACAAGACGCGGCGTCGGTTCCTGCCGAACCTGCATACGCACCGTTTCTGGCTCGAGACCGAGAACCGGTTCGTGCGCCTGCGCGTGTCCTCCAAGGCCATGCGCATCATTGACAAGCTCGGCATCGAGCAGGTGGTCTCCGCCCTGCGTGCCCGCGGCGAGAAGGTCTGAGGAATCCATCATGCGCGACAAGATCAAACTGGTTTCCAGCGCCGACACCGGCCACTACTACACCACCACCAAGAACCGTCGTCTGCACCCGGACAAGATGGAAGTGAAGAAATTCGATCCGGTGGTGCGCAAGCACGTGATCTACAAGGAAGCCAAGATCAAGTGAGCCGGACCGGTTCCCGCTTACAATAAAAAACCCGCCTCACGGCGGGTTTTTTATTGGCAGGCAAGGTCTGACTCAAGCCGGATGCTGCGGCGCGTAGCGCCGGAGACTGCCGGCAAATTCACGGAGCTTGGAGATGCCGGTGGCTTCCGCCTGCGTGCACCACTCCTTGAACTGTTCGAGCAGGGACTCGTTGCTGAGCGTGCGGTTTTCCCACAATGCCTGCAGGCGCTGGCGGAATTCGTACACGGTCTTGAGTGTCTGGCTCTCGGCCAAGGTCTTCTGCAGACGGACGCGGGCGCCGGCATCCAGCAGGGCTTCGTCCCGGGTCAGAATGCGGCGCGCACGCGCCAGCAGGGCGCGACCGGCGGCGCCGGCCCGGGCCTTTTCCGCCGCCAGCACCGGACGCATCACGTCGCGGCTGTAATGCCTGAGCACGTGCAGGCGGTTCACGATCACCGCGCGCACGGTCTCGAGATCCACGTGGCGCGCCGGGGTGATCACCGGGGTCGGCGCCACGCGCCTGACCTTGGCCAACCCGAAGAACTGGAACGCACGGATGTACCACCAGCCAAGGTCAATTTCCCAGGGCCGGAGCGCGAACTTGGCGGAACTCGGGAACGCATGGTGATTGTTGTGCAACTCTTCGCCGCACAGCACCACGCCCCAGGGCGAAACATTGGTGGCGGCGTCCTTGCACTCGAAATTGCGGTAACCACTGTGATGGCCCAGACCATTGACCACGCCGGCCGCAAGGAACGGGATGGTCGCCATCTGCACCGCCCAGATGGTGATGCCGAGCGCACCGAACAGCGCGACATCAATCAGGAACATGAACAGGATGCCGAGCTTGCTGTGTGGGCGGTACACATGCCGCTCCATCCAGTCTTCCGGGGTGCCGCGGCCGTATTTCTCGACCGTTTCGGGATTCGAGGCTTCTTCGCGATACAGCTCCGCGCCTTCAAACAGGACTTTGCGCAGGCCGCGGATTTTCGGGCTGTGCGGATCGTCTTCGGTTTCGCAGTGCGCGTGGTGCTTGCGGTGCACCGCCACCCATTCACGCGTCACCATGCCGGTGGTCATCCACAGCCAGAAACGGAAGAAATGCTGCACGGCCGGATGCAGGTCCAGCCCGCGGTGGGTCTGGTCGCGGTGCAGGTACAACGTGACGGCGGTGATGGTGATGTGCATGAACACCGCGGTGACGATCACATACACCCAGAGCGGCGCGTCGAGCAGACCGTGTACGATGGACAAGGGGATACCTCGGCAGGAGCGGATGGCAGGCCCCGAACTATAGAGCAAGGGGCCGGCAGCGTCCACCGCAAGCCGCCCGACCGCCGCCAGCCCGGTCATGGCAAGGCCCGTGTGGCCGGATTCCGGGGCCGGCATGGAACTTTGCGCGCGAAAAGGCGACTATAGGCAGGTGGCCGCGGGCTTTCGCCGGCGCGCCGCACCCCGCCGAGCCGATTTCACTGACTGCAAGAACATTCATCGTCCATGCAAGACAACGCGATACTCGTCCAGGTTGAGAACCTGTACCGTTACTACGACGCGCACTGCGCGGTCGAGGACCTGAGCTTCGAACTGCGCAAGGGCGAGATACTGGGTTTTCTCGGACCGAATGGCGCGGGCAAATCCACCACCATGCAGATCCTGTCCGGCAACCTCGCGCCGAGCGCCGGCCGCGTGCGCATCGCCGGCGTGGACCTGCTGGATGAACCCCGACGCGCCAAGGCCCGCATCGGCTACCTGCCGGAACAGCCGCCGGTCTATTCGGAACTGTCGGTGGATGAATACCTGGATTACTGCACGCGCCTGCACCGGATGCCGAACGCGCGTCGTCGCGGCGCGCGCGACGACGCCAAACAGCGTTGCGGCCTCGAACAGGTGGGACAGCGCCTCATCGGCAATCTCTCGAAAGGCTACCAGCAGCGCGTCGGCATCGCGCAGGCGATCATTCACGCGCCGGAAGTGGTGATACTGGACGAACCCACGGTCGGCCTCGACCCGATCCAGATCCGCGAGATCCGCACGCTCATCACCGAACTCGGTCGCGCGCACAGCGTCATCCTGTCCACCCACATCCTGCCCGAAGTGCAGACCCTGTGCAGTCGCGTGCAGATCATCAATCGGGGCCGGCTGGTGTTCAACGACAGCCTCGCCGGACTCACCGAGCAATTGCAGGCCACCAGTCTGCTGCTCACGTTGAAGCGTGCACCCGCAACGGCGGCACTGGAAAAGATCGCCGGCGTCGCCGCAACCGAAGTGCTGGAGGACGGACGCGTGCGTGTGCACTTCGAGCCCGGCCGGAATCCCGCCGAAGCACTGGCGGAAGCGGCCGTGCGGCAGGATTGGGGACTCACGGAACTGGTGCAGGAACGCAAGAACCTGGAACAGATCTTCGTCGCACTCACCACCGGTGAGGAAAATGCAGGCGCACCCGCAACGGATGCACGGCCGGAGGCTGCCGCACAAAGTGGAGTGCAGCCGCACCACGATGGTGCGCCGAGATTGGCACCATGATGATTTTCACCATCGCCTGGCGCGAACTGCGGCAGATGTTCCTGTCGCCGCTCGCCTGGTGCGTGCTGGCCGTGATCCAGTTCATCCTGGGCTGGATGTTCCTGGTGCAGGTGGACCAGTTCCTGAAATACTCGCCCTCGCTGGCCGGCAATCCGGCCGCACCGGGGGTGACCGACTTCATCTCCGCCGGCCTGTTCGGCAGCGCGAGTATCGTGCTCTTGATGGTGGTGCCGCTCATGAGCATGCGCCTCGTGGCGGAGGAACGGCGCAGCGGCTCGCTCAGCCTGCTATTGTCCGCGCCGGTGAGCATGACCGAGATCGTGCTCGGCAAATACCTCGGCTTGCTGTGGTTCCTGCTCATTATGCTGGGCATGATCCTGCTCATGCCGTTGTCGCTGGCCTCCGGCACCCACCTCGATTACGGCAAGCTGTTCGCGGGGGTGATCGGTCTCGCGCTGGTGCTCGGCGCCTTCGCGGCAGTCGGATTGTTCATGTCCACACTCACGCGCCAGCCGGTGATCGCGGCGGTCAGCGGCTTCGGCATCCTGCTGTTGTTGTGGGTCATCAACTGGGCCGGTGGCGGCGACGCGCGCTACAGCGCGGTGTTCCATTACCTGTCGCTGCTCGACCATTACGGCTCGCTGCTGCGCGGCGTGTTCGACACCTCGGACGTGGTGTATTACCTGCTGTTCATCGCCACCTTCCTGGTGCTGAGCATCCGCAGGCTCGATGCGCTGCGCCTGCAACACTGACCCGGACCTCCAGCCTCATGCGCGTGACCCGCAAATCCCGCCTGCAAATCCGTTTTCAGAACGTGGTGTTCCACGTGCTGTTCCTCGTCGCCATCGGCGTGCTCGCCTGGCTCAGCACCCAGTACGTGTACAAGGCCGACTGGACATACGGCAATCGCAACTCGCTGACGCCGGCAAGCGTCAAGCTGCTCAAGACGCTCGACAAACCCCTCGCATTCACCGCCTACGCACGCGACGATGCCAACCTGCGTCAGGCCCTGACGCGCTTCGTGGACAAGTACCGGGTCGTCAAACCCGACACCACGCTGAGCTTCATCAATCCCGACACCAATCCGCAGGCCGCACGCGACGCCGGCATCACCGCGAACGGTGAACTGGTGGTGAACTACAACGGCCGCAGCGACAAGACCACGCAGGTCAGCGAAAGCGCAGTCAGCAACCTGATCCAGCGCCTGGTGCGCTCAAGCGTGCGCTACGTGGTGTTTCTGTCCGGCGACGGCGAACGAGACCCGCATGGTCGGCACAATTTCGATCTCGGCGATTTCGGCGCGCAGCTCGGGCAGAAGGGCTTCAAGCTTGAAACTGTCAATCTCGTGGCGACGCCCGGCATTCCCGCCAATACCTCGGTGCTGGTGATTGCGGGACCGCAGGCAAAACTCCTGCCCGGCAGCGTGAAACTGATCCGGGACTACGTGGAACGCGGCGGCAACCTGCTGTGGCTGGCCGACCCCGGCCCGCTTCACGGGCTGGAACCGCTCGCCACCCTGCTCGGCATCCGCTTCGGCAAGGGCACCATCGTGGACCCGGATTCACAACTGCTCG
>DASSRV010000100.1:0-13824 GCA_035701605.1 Gammaproteobacteria bacterium | reverse complement strand
TGCGGAGCGCATACCGGGCCGCGCTCGCCTGACCCGGGGACATGGGATGAAAACGGCCATCACCCGCCCCGTCAGCCCGGCGCTTGAGAACTGCGAGTTGAGTTTCCTGGCGCGCCAGCCGATTGATGTGGCACGCGCTGTTGTCCAGCATCAGGCTTACGAGCGGGCGCTGGTGGCCTGCGGATGCAGCGTACGCGGCCTGCCCGCCGAGCCGGTGCTGCCGGATTCGGTGTTCGTGGAAGACACGGCCATCGTGCTGGACGAAGTGGCGGTAATCACGCGACCCGGCGCCGCGTCACGTCGCCCAGAAACGCCGTCCGTTGCGAAGGCACTGAGCGAATACCGGACGCTGTTGCACCTGATGTCACCGGCGACGCTCGACGGCGGCGACGTCCTGCGGCTGGGCCGTCACGTGTACGTGGGACAATCGGCGCGCAGTTCCGTGGAAGGCATACGGCAGCTTGCGGAGCTGCTGGCCCGGTTTGATTACCAGGTCCATGCCGTGCCCCTGCGCGGTTGCCTGCATCTGAAGAGCGCAGTCACGCAGATTGCCCCCGACCTGCTGCTGTTCAATCCCACCTGGGTGGACGCGCATCATTTTGCAGACATGCGGGCCGTGCAGGTGGATGCCGCGGAACCGCACGCCGCGAATGCGCTGCTGCTCGGCAACAGGCTGATCTATCCCGCTTCCTGCCCGCGCACCGGCGCGCAACTGATCGAACAAGGCATCGGGATTCTGAGCGTTGACATGTCCGAGACCGAGAAAGCCGAAGGCGGGGTGACCTGTTGCAGCCTGATCTTTGACAGTTGAATTCGACGCCGGGAAACGGCGCTGCCGGCATCAGCATCCGGATTTCCGGATGTAACAATCTGTAACAAATTGTAATACCCGCGCAGCGCGGTTCCGATTGCACGGGCAGCGTCAACGCGACATGTCCGCAACCGTTAAATCCGGCAGGAAGCAAACACGAGGAGTATCGAAATGCGCCGCACCAATGCAGTTTATTTTCTGGCCGGTCTATTGATCGCCGGCTCCGCCTCTCTCGCCGCAGCCGAACCGTTCGGCGGCAACAACAACCGCCCCGCGGACATGACACACCCAGGAATGGACATGATGCTCAGCGGATTTCATCATCCCGGGATGATGAACCACGGTACTCACTGGCGACATGATCCGGCGCGTGCGGTAATCATGGACATGCGCGGGATCGAACGCCTTGACCGGATGAGCGGACGCAGCCAGGAGCTTGTCGCGCTCTACAATCATGTGCTCGACACCACAAAAAACCCGGTGGTGCGGCATTACGCCTATGCGAAACTGGCGCGCAGTCAGATGAAACCGGCGAACGTGGATCAGGCAGTGGCGACGCTGCGCAAGAGCCTGGACGAAGACCTGGCGCGGCTCGATGCCGCAAAAAAGAACTGATTTCAACCGGTGACGAGACATGGAAGGGCGAAGCCCGAGTCGAGGAACCTGCGGTAGCCGCAGCGGACGTAGCACCCGCGAAGTCTTCGGAGCGCAGTGCGAAGTCCGCGCCGCGGCGTAGAGTCACTGTGGAGGAACCCGTGCGAAGGAACGGGTTCCGAACG
This sequence comes from Gammaproteobacteria bacterium, assembly GCA_035701605.1. GTDB lineage: Bacteria > Pseudomonadota > Gammaproteobacteria > Natronospirales > REEB76 > DASSKW01. Next base: position 12,234 of record DASSRV010000100.1, on the reverse strand, counting down.
CAGGACAGCCGCAGAGAAAGGAATAGTCGCCGCTGGAGCGAGTGGCCGGGACGCCGGGACCGTACCGGCCGTCACGAGCGACGCGGCGCTATCGCCCGCTGACAGCCTGGAGCCCAATGCGAATCGGGCTCTTTTTTATTGCGGCTGCATGTGCTGCAACAGGGGGTCAACCGCGGCGGCGAGGCTCGCGGCACTGACCGGTGTCCCGCCGCCCCAGAGTTTGGCGCGAATCACGCCTTTCCGATCCATGACATAAGTGACGGGCAGAATGCGCGGTGCGCGCATGTCGTCCTGTTGCGCGTCCGCGGCCAGTGCCGCCGGATAGGAAAACATTTTCATCGCCTGCCGCACGCTGTCGAGATCGCCGCTGTCGTCTTCGCTCAGCCCGAACACCACCACGCCGCGGCTTTTATATTGCCTGTAGAAAGCATCGAGCACCGGCATTTCCTCGCGGCACGGCGCGCACCACGTGGCCCACAGGTTCAGCACCACCACGTTGCCGTGCAGCGTCTTTAAATCAAGCGGTTTGCCGGACAGCGTGGTGACTCTCAGTGTGGGCAAGGTGTCGCCGACATCGAGCGCGTAAGCGGCGGGCAACACGAACGCGCCGCAAACCAGGGCAAGGATCAAGGTGTGTTTCAGAATATGGTGCGACATGTCTCAGAAATTATAGCTGGCGCCGATGGAGAAGATCCGTGTTGGCGTTAGTTGCACACCATACACGTACTGATAGAGCGGGAATTGCACGAACGCGTGGCCGTGCCAGCCCTCGCCGAGGTTGAAGGTTACGCCGGGGCTGATGTACAACAGCCGCCCACCGCTGTTGTCCTGACCAACCAGGTCGTCATCGGTATCGTGTCCACGTAGCTGGGCGTTGACCTGCAATTGTGGTGTAAGGCTATCGTTCAGGTAGTATTGCAGGCCCGCATTCACGTTAAAGCTGTCGCCGGGCCGGTAGCCGTCATGCGCGGCCAATGCGTGCTGATACATCACCTGGGCGAACCAGCCGAACCGCGCATTGAAATTGTCGAAGTGGTAAGCCCCCAGCATCAGGTCGGTGGTGCCGCTGCCGGGTTGCAGGCTGCGATCCAGCGCTTCACCCGTGGCCGGGCCGGCGGAGAAGTCCACATCCTGTGTGCCGGTGGGTAACTTGAGACCGAACAGGAGGCCGGTGCTCATGTCCGGCGAGAGCCCGGTGTAGCGCGCCAGCACGCGCGCATCGCTCAGGCTGTTGCTATCGGAAGAGGACAGCGCGGTATCGGCTTCGGCATAGGTGGTGTGGTAACGGTCCAGCCACGGCAGTTGCAGTCCCACGCTCCAGCGCCGGTTGAAACCATAATCAATGCCGAGCGTGTAGTAACCGTTGCGGGTGCGCTGTTCCACTTCTTCGCTGTTCGGCACGGCGAGACCGACTGCCTGGTCGCTGCTGCGCGACTGGGTCTGGTCCACCAGGTCGTAACGCAGATCCACGTGCCAGCCGCTGCCGCTCACCATGCCCTGGCTGCCGAGATCGGTGTTGAGTGTGCAGCCACAACTGGCGCAGGCCAGGGCGTCGGGAGCGAGTGACAAACCGCTTACCAGCAGCAATGACATCCGGACCAGGCGCTTCATGGGCGAACTCCGTCATGACGAATAATGAATGAAGCGATATTTTATGCGCGTACAAGCTGCATGCCGATGCGGCAAAATGTCGCAGCGGGGACCGGGATGTGAACCCGGCGATACGAAGGATTATCATTCCGGAAGCCACGGAGAAGCAGCCATGAAGTTCCGCTTTGCCGCCACGCCCATGGATTCGATTCGCACCCTGTTCTGGTGGCGGAACGTGGCAATTGTGGGGCAGTTGATCGCCGTCTGGGTCGCGTACCGGGGGCTGCACGTGACCTTGCCGCTGACGCCGCTGCTGGCGGCTATTTTTGCACTGTTCTGTTTCAATGTATTTACCGCATTGCGTCTGCGTGGCGCCTGGCACGCGACCCATCTCGAAGTGACCTTGCAGTTCGCGGTGGACATGGCGGTCCTGGGTGTACTGCTGTATTTCAGCGGCGGCGCCACCAATCCGTTTGCATCGCTGTATCTGATCCCGGTCTCGCTTGCGGCGGTGGCCTTGCCGCTTGCCTATGCCTGGTGCGTGGCGCTTGCCGCCATCCTCGCCTATTCGTTCCTGATGCTGCACTTCGTGCCCCTCGACTATACCGGGGAGAGCATGAGCGGGATATTCAATCTGCATGTGGGCGGAATGTGGATCAATTTCATCCTCAGCACACTGCTGATTTCCGCGTTCCTGGTGCCGATGGCACGGATCGTGAAACGGCGCGACCGTGAACTCGCCGGGATGCGCGAAACCGTGTTGCGTAACGAGCATATCAATGCGATCGGTACGCTCGCGGCGGGTGCCGCGCATGAACTGAGCACGCCGCTTTCCACCATGGCGATCCTGGTCTCCGAACTGGAGACGGATCATGTGCACGATGCGGAATTGTGCGGCGACCTCGGATTGATGGCCGCCCAGATCAGGGTGTGCAAGGACCGGCTCAATGACCTGCTGGAACTTTCTGGCCACCCGCGCGGACAGACGCCGCGGACCAGCGGGCTGAAGCTATTCCTGGAGGGCGTATTCGACCACTGGCGCCTGGTGCGCCCGGCTGTTTCCATCGAGATCGAATGGCGGCAGCCCTTTGTGGATTGCCGGATCATCGCGGATCAGGGGCTTGCCCAGACGCTGATGAATCTGCTCAACAATGCGGCGGACGCGACGCTGGATAACGGGCATTCGCGGGTCGCATTAAGCATCGGGAGCGACGGGTGCAACCTGCATGTTTATATAGATGATGAAGGCCGCGGACTGTGCGATGCAGCAGCTATCCGACCCGGTGAAATGTTTTTCACTAGCAAGCAACAGGGTTGGGGGCTGGGGCTGGCGCTTTCGAATGCCAACCTGGACCGTCTGCACGGAAGCATTACGCTGCTGCCGCGCAACAGTGCCGGGCTGCGAACCGAAGTCCGCCTGCCTCTGGCGGCGCTGGCCCCGGGAGCGCGGCGGAACGAAGACACCCAGGCATGAGCGAGCCGAACAGGGTATTGATCGTTGATGACGACGCGGTGTTCTGCGAGGTATTGTCGCGCGCCTTGCGGCGGCGCGAATTCGAGACCCGCCAGGCGCACAACGCGCGGCACGCGCGCGAACTCGCCGCGTTGTTCCGGCCGCAAGCCTGTGTCCTGGATCTGAAGCTCGGCGAGGATTCGGGGCTCGCGCTGGTGCCGGAGTTGATGCGCTGCCTGCCGGGGCTGCGCATCTTGGTACTGACCGGGTATGCAAGCATTGCCACGGCGGTCGAGGCGGTCAAATTGGGTGCAGCGGATTATCTTGCCAAGCCGGCGGGACCGGACCGCATCGTCTCGATGTTGTGTGGCCGTCCTCCGGCCGACATGCAGGCACGGGAGGCGATGCTGCCGCCGTCGGTGCGCAGGCTGGAATGGGAACATATCCAGCGCGTACTCAACGAACACGGCGGCAACATCTCCGGGACCGCGCGCGCGCTGGGCATGCACCGGCGCACACTGCAACGCAAGCTGGCCAAGAAACCAGTCCCGAGATAACCGGAGTATTTTTCGTCGCTTCGGCGTAATAATTTCCAGGCCACGCGGGTCATGGTGCTATCGGATGCAACCTGTATCTTTTCTCTCCGAATCCGTCAAACGGGTATTTTCATGAATCGTGGTAGTCGTCTGTCACTGAACATCGCCCTACTCGCCGCAAGCGCCGCCATCGTGGCAACGTGGTTCTGGTCACGGGGCGGGGGCTCCCTGCCGCTTGCGGTGGCGTCGGAAGTGCCGGCGCTGGCCGGCACGGTCGCGGCGCCGGCGTTTCCGTCGGGTCTCGACTGGATCAACACCGGCGGCAAGCCGGTGAAATTGTCCGAGCTGCGCGGCAAGGTGGTGCTGCTGGATTTCTGGACCTACGGCTGCATCAACTGTTTCCACATCATTCCCGATCTGGAAAAGCTGCAAGCGAAGTATGGCAATGCACTGGTCATCATCGGTGTGCATTCGGCCAAGTTCGCCACCGAACGCAAGACCGCGCACATCCGCGCCATCGTGCGGCGCTACGGCCTGACGCATCCGGTCGTGAACGATGCGGACATGCAGATCTGGAATGCGTACGGTGCCACCGGCTGGCCGACGCTGACCGTGATTGATCCGGCCGGCAAGGTGGTGGGCCAGGTTTCGGGCGAAGGGCATTACGCGCTGCTGGATCGCGTCATCGGCGCGTTGGTGGATCAGTTCGGCGCCAAGGGCCAAGTTAAGCGTACGCCTTTGTGGTTCACGGGTGCGCAGGAAAAGATGCCGGATACGCCGCTCCTGTATCCCGGCAAGGTGCTGGCGGATGCCGCACACGATCGCTTGTTCATCGCGGATTCCAATCACAACCGCATCGTGGTGACGACGCTCGTCGGACAGGTCGAGGCAGTGATCGGCAACGGCAAGCCCGGTTTGCGGAATGGGGATTACGCGCACGCAATGCTGCGTTATCCGCAGGGTCTGGCGCTGGCGGATGCAAACACCCTGTATGTCGCCGATACCGACAACAACGCGATTCGACGTATTGATCTCGCCAGGCGCACCGTCGCCACCGTGGCCGGCACCGGGCCGCAGCATTATCTCGACCGTGACGCCTATCCGGCGCGGGGTATGCCGCTCAATACACCGTGGGCGGTGTTATGGCACGACGGCGTGTTGTACATCGGGATGGCGGGGCAGCATCAAATTTGGCGTTACGTACCCGACAAGGATCGTCTGAAACTCTATGCCGGCTCGGGCCGCGAGGGCGTGGACGACGGCGCGCGACTGGATGCGAGCTTTGCGCAATCGAGCGGGCTCGCCACCGACGGCAAGTATCTGTATGTCGCCGATCCGGAAGCGAGTGCGGTGCGACGGGTCGGATTCGGCGATGACGCGCGCGTCACCACGCTGATCGGCACCGGCTTGTTCGATTTCGGCGACCGGAATGGTGTGGGCGATGCGGTACTGTTGCAGCACGATCTCGGCATCGCCTGGCACGCCGGTCACCTATATATAGCAGACACCTATAACAGCAAGATCAAGGTGCTCGATCCCGCCACCCGGCGTGTCACTACCCTGGCCGGAGACCATGGCGAATTCGACGAACCCGGCGGACTGAGCGTGGCCGGCGACACGTTGTATGTCGCCGACACCAACCACAACCGGATCGCCTTGGTCAATATCAAGACCGGTGCTGTCAGTGAGTTGAAGCTGAGCGATCCCCGGCACTTATTGTAAGCGACGCGCGCAGCGGGGCGGCGGTGCTACCATGTGGCATGGCAAAAACCGCTGATACGCTCAAGAACCGGCCACGCACCGCTGACCGCAAGCTGTCGGTTGGCGAAGTGCTGGACTGGATGGAGGCGGACGGGCTTGCCACCGGCGAGAAGGTCGCGCTGATCCGCGCGCTGGACCAGCGCGGGGCCTACCGCGACAAACACCCGCTCAGTATCATCGGCCAGCGCGGCTGGCAGGACGAACGCGTACCCCACACGGCATTGACCGCGGAAGCGCTCGCCGCCTGGCTGGCCGGCAGACTGGAACTGTCCTACCTGCGCATTGATCCGCTCAAGCTCGACGTGCAGCGCATCACCGGCGTGGTGTCCTTGCCCTACGCTTCGCGCTTCAACGTGCTGCCGGTGGACGTTTCGCCCACCGAGATCACATTCGCGACCGCAGAACCGTTCCAGCGCGAATGGGAACGCGAGATCGCGCAGGCGCAGAACAAGAAGATCCGGCGTGTGTTCGCCAATCCCGAGGAAATCGCGCGCTACCTCGTGGAGTTCTATTCCATTTCACGCTCGGTGCTGGGTGCGGAACGCCAGAACGAGGGCACGGCGGGCAGCGGCCTGCAGAATCTCGATCAGCTCATGGAGCTGGGACGTTCCGGCAAGCTCGACGCCAACGACCAGCACGTGGTCAGCATCGTGGACTGGCTGCTGCAATATGCGTTCGAACAGCGCGCCAGCGACATCCACATCGAGCCGCGCCGCGAACAGGGCCTGATCCGCTTCCGCATAGACGGCGTCATGCATCAGGTGTACCAGATTCCGGTGGCGGCGCTCGCGCCGGTCACCAGCCGGTTCAAGATCCTGGGGCGCATGGACATTGCCGAGCGTCGCCGCCCGCAGGACGGCCGCATCAAGACCCGCGATGCGCAGGGCCAGGAAATCGAGTTGCGCCTGTCCACCATGCCGACGGCGTTCGGCGAGAAGCTGGTGATGCGCATTTTCGATCCCAGTGTGCTGCTGCGGAATTTCCGCGAACTCGGCATCAGCGAGACCGATGAACGCCAGTGGCAAGCGATGATCGCGAATCCGCACGGCATCATCCTGGTGACCGGCCCGACCGGCTCCGGCAAGACCACCACGCTGTATTCCACGCTCAAACAGCTCGCCACGCCGGACGTGAACGTGTGCACGGTGGAAGACCCCATCGAACTGGTGGACCCGGCCTTCAACCAGATGCAGGTGCAGGCCAACATTGATCTCACGTTCGCCAACGGCGTGCGCACGCTGCTGCGCCAGGACCCGGACATCATCATGATCGGCGAAATCCGCGATGCGGAAACCGCCGAGATGGCGGTGCAGGCCGCGCTCACCGGCCACCTGGTGCTGTCCACGCTGCACACCAACGATGCGCCGTCTTCCATCACGCGGCTCATGGACCTCGGCGTGCCGCCGTACCTGATCCATTCCTCGCTGCTGGGCGTGATCGCGCAGCGCCTGGTGCGCACGCTGTGTCCGCACTGCCGCCGACAGGGTGAACTGGCCGACGAACAATGGGGCGCACTGGTGGCGCCGTGGAAAGCACGCAAACCGGCCCACGTATTCACCGCGACCGGTTGTCTCGAATGCCGCAACACCGGGTATCGCGGCCGCATCGGCATCTATGAAATGCTGAATCTGACGCCGACGCTCAAGCAACTGCTTACCGACCGCTTCGAGGACGACGCGCTGCGTCAGGCCGCGATCCGCGAAGGCATGAAGCCCCTGCGCCTGCGCGGCGCACAGAAAGTCGCGGACGGCGTCACCACCCTCGAGGAAGTCTTGCGCGTGGTGCCACCGCCGGCAATTTGATTTGCCGGGTTGCGTTTGTTAGCGTGCGGCAGTCCGAAGTCATTAAATCAGGGGAATTCAAATGCGCATTTTCATGGGGATTGTCTGGTTCGTGGTGTTCTTCATCGTGCTGTACATCGCGTTTTCCATTGTGCTGGGCGTGATGATCTCCGGCAGCACGCACGCCAGCACCGTGCAGGAAGGCATGCAGGCCGGCATGGCGTTTGCGCGTGAGCATGCGCTGGCCCTGTCGCTGTGCCGTTGGGGCATTTTCATCGTGTCGGTTGCCGGTGCCGTGCTGGGCACCTGGAAGCGGGTGTTGCCCGGCACGCGCAAGCCGAAAACCGCGGACCCGACGCCAACCGCCTGATTCATCGGCAATGCAGATCACGGAAGCCACGCCGTCCCCTGCACGGCGCTTCAAGGGTTGGGACGCGCTGTGGCTGATCCTGGGCTTCATCGTGGCGCAGTTCGTCGGCAGCGTGCTGGTGGGGCTGGTCTGGGGCATGGGCATCGGATTCCAGGCGGCGCTGCACGGCGGCCCGGTGCCCGCGGCTCTGAAGCCGGGACTACAGGTCCTGGCCTGGTCGGTCGTGCTCGGCACTGCGCTGGCGGCCGCCTGGGCGGTGATGTTCACGTGGCGTTATGCGAAACCGCTGCTGACGCAAGCCGAGGCCACCGGCATCGCCTGGCGCGCACCGTCCTGGCGCGGCAGTTACGCTCTGGCCGTGCTGTTGGCCGTGTTGCTGGTGGCGCTGGTGGTCGTGGTCGAATATCTGCTGCCGCCCGATCCCGCCCGTCTGACCGGCCCCATGGACCAGTTGTCGCGCGCACAGGGATTGCCGTATGGGTTGTTCGTGCTGGTCGCGGTGGCGCTGGCGCCGCCGATCGAGGAGTTCGTGTTCCGCGGCGCGGCGTTTGCGGCACTGGCGCGCAGTTTCGGCACGCTGACCGCGGTGGCCGTGACCACGCTGGTGTTCGTGGCCTTGCACACGGCGGACAAGATTCATTACTGGCCCGGTTTTCTGCTGGTCGGCTGTCTGGCCCTGTGCGCCGTATTTCTGCGGCTGCGCTACCGTTCGTTGTGGCCCGGCATCCTGCTGCATTGCTGTTACAACGGCCTGCTGGTCGTGTTGAGCCGATGAGGGTGTCGCCGGTTTTGCTATGCTGAGATTCCCGGTTTCAAGTCTCGGCGCATGAATTCCAAGGTCCTTGCCGCGCAACTGGCCGCAGGTCTCGATGCCCTGCACCTGGCGTTGCCGTCCGCCACACAGGCAAGCCTGCTTGATTACGTGGCGTTGCTGACGAAGTGGAACGCGGCCTTCAACCTGACCGCGGTGCGCGAGCCGGCGCAGATGATTTCGCGGCATCTGCTGGACAGCCTCGCCATCGTGCCCCTGTTGCACGGCGCCGGGGTGCTGGACGTGGGCAGCGGCGCGGGCCTGCCCGGCATCCCGCTCGCGCTCGCCTGCCCCGAACGGCGCTTTGTCCTGCTGGACAGCAACGGCAAGAAGACCCGTTTCATGGTCCAGGCCGTGGCGGAACTGGGCCTGGATAACGTGGACGTGGTGCAGGCGCGTGCCGAGGACTACCGCGCGGCCGGGCCGTTTGCTACCGTGGTCAGCCGCGCGTTCGCGGCGCTGGCGGATTTTCTGCGCCTGACCGCGCAACTGGGCGATGCGGACACGCGCTGGCTGGCCATGAAGGGCGAGCCGCCGGAACAGGAACTGGCGGCGGTGCCGGCCGGTTTCCGCGTTGCCGCCGTGCATCCGCTCGCGGTGCCGGGCCTGGATGCCCGGCGTTGCGCGGTGGAAATCGTGAGGACGTAGCGCCGGCATCGCGGCATCGGCCGCTCCCATATATATACAGACGTTCACAGCGGAAACGACATGGCACGCATCCTTGCGGTCACCAATCAGAAAGGCGGCGTGGGCAAGACCACCACGGCGGTGAATCTGGCCGCTTCGCTGGCGGCGACCAAGCGGCGCGTGCTGCTGGTGGACATTGATCCGCAGGGCAATGCCACCATGGGCTGCGGCGTCAACAAGCACCAGTTGCGTGCCGGTTGTTACGAAGTGTTGATGGGCGAGGCGGAGATCGCACGTGCGCTGGTACGGATCGAGGCCGCCGGTATCACGCTGTTACCCGCAAATGGCGACCTCACTGCCGCCGAAGTGAGCCTGATCGGTGCGGAGCGCCGCGAAGCGCGCCTGCGTGACGCCCTGGCCGGCATCCGCGCGGATTACGACTACATCCTGATTGATTGCCCGCCTTCGCTCAACATGCTGACCGTGAATGCGCTGAGCGCGGCGGACGGCGTGCTCATACCCATGCAGTGCGAGTATTACGCGCTGGAGGGCCTGTCGGCGCTGGTCGCGACCATTGAGCGGCTGAAGCAGGGCGTCAACCCGCGGCTCGAGATCGAGGGCATCCTGCGGACCATGTTCGATCCGCGCAACAATCTCGCGAGCGAGGTGTCCGCGCAATTGATCCTGCACTTCGGCGACAAGGTGTACCGCACCGTGATCCCGCGCAATGTCCGCCTGGCGGAAGCGCCGAGCTTCGGTCTGCCCGCGCTCAGGCACGACGCGGGCTCGCGCGGCGCGCTCGCGTATCTGGCACTGGCCGGAGAAATGGCGCGGCGCGAGGAAAAATCCGCGACCCCGGTCGCGCAATGAGCCCTGCCGGTGCTGCTAAAATGCCCAATTCAGCGAGGGAGACCGAATCCGTGGCAGTGAAACGCAAGGGACTGGGCCGTGGCCTGGACGCGCTCCTGAGTGGCGCGGTACCCGTGGCCGGCGCCGAGGCGGCCGGCGAGGAATTGCGCGAGCTGCCGGTGGACCTGATCCAGCCGGGCAAGTACCAGCCGCGCATGAACATGCGCCAGGAAAGCCTCCAGGACCTGGCCGATTCCATCAAGGCCCAGGGTCTGGTGCAGCCCATCGTGGTGCGCACCATCGGCGAACGCCGCTACGAAATCATCGCCGGCGAGCGTCGCTGGCGCGCGGCGCAGATGGCCGGCCTGCGCGAGATTCCCGCCGTGGTGCGCGACGTGCCGGATCGCGCCGCCATCGCCATGGCGCTGATCGAGAACATCCAGCGCGAGAACCTCAACCCGCTGGAAGAAGCCCAGGCCCTGCAACGCCTCATCAGCGAATTCGAGATGACGCACCAGCAGGCTTCCGAAGCGGTGGGCCGTTCACGTGCCGCCGTCACCAACCTGCTGCGGTTGCTGGAACTCACCGACGACGTGAAGGAGCTGGTGGAACGCGGTGACCTCGAAATGGGTCACGCGCGCGCGCTGCTTCCGCTCAAGGGGCTGGCCCAGACCGGCGCCGCGCGTCGGGTCGCCGAGCGCGGCCTGTCGGTACGCGAAACCGAGAATCTGGTGCGGCGCCTGCTCAAGGAAAACGGCACCTCCGTTGCCAAGGGGCCGCGCCGCGTGGATCCCAATGTTCGCCAGCTCGAAAACGACCTGAGCCAGAAACTCGGTGCCCGGGTCACGCTCGAGACCGCCAGCGGCGGCCGCGGCCGGCTCGTCATCCAGTACACCAGCCTCGACGAACTGGACGGGATTCTGGCGCGCATTCGCTGAAGCGTGAATGACGCGTTCAACCGCGATCCCGATTTTCCGAATAAGCCCGCGGCCTGCTCCAAAAATCAAACATGCAGGCGTTCGACTCCCGATGTCTCTCTTCCCCGGCTTGCCCCGCAGGGCAAGTGGCTTTTGCATTGCTCGTACGGCCCCGGGTTGACAAGATCCGATCAACAATAGTAGTGTAAATCACTACTTTATGAATGCCGTGTGGGCGCCATGAAAACCTTGAGCGCGGCCGAGGCCAATCGGCAGTTTTCCCGGATGCTGCGGACCGTGACGGAAGGCGATGAAGTGGTGATCCTGTCACGGGGTCGGCCCGTGGCGCGAATAATCCCTGCCGCGGGCTCTTCCCGCCGACTGAAGCGGGCCCAGGCGGCGTTATTGCGGCGGCTGAAGTCCCAGGCTGCCGGCGGTACCAAGCGTCGCTGGACGCGCGATGAGCTGTATGACCGATGAGGGTGGCGCTGGATACGAATGTTCTTGCCTATGCGGAAGGGGTGGGCAGTGCGGAAAAACAGCGGCAGAGTCTCGGGCTCCTGGAAGCCGTGGACGCCTCCTCGGTCGTGTTGCCCGCGCAGGTACTCGGTGAATTGTTTCGGGTATTGACGGGCAAGGCTGGCCGGAAAGCGGGGGACGCGCGTGATGCGGTACTGGGTTGGGCGGATGCGTTCGCGGTCGCCGATTCGACATGGAGCGCGTTCGGGGCGGCGTTTGATTTATCAGCCGATCACGGGCTTTCCATCTGGGATGCGCTGATTTTATCGGTCGCGGCAGAGCAGAAATGCCGTGTCCTGTTGAGCGAGGACCTCCAGCACGGGTTTACGTCGCGTGGCGTTACGGTCATCAATCCGTATGCAAAACCAAAGCACCCCCTGGTGACCGCTCTTCTCGACGGCGCTCCTGCTCCGTAAACAGAGCAAGGTGACAGGCCCTGTCCGAGGAGGGGATGAGCCGGAGTCATTGCCCATCCCGGGTTCCGGCCAAAGCCCGGCCGCGACCGGCTCCTGAATCTGTCATCCGGGCGACCTTTTTCTCCCCGCACGCATTGAAGAACCCGCCCCGGACCGCTAAAATACCGGGCTCTCCACACGTTGGGGTTTGACGCGCCACACCGCTGCCGCATCCGGTAACGACGTGGCGTTTTTGTTGTCCGGGACGGGGTTTGTGGCAGCCGGCACCTTTGAGACAGCCCGGCGCGGCGCGCTGCGGATCGTGGGCCTCGAGCTGGTCCTGACCCTGCTGGCCGGCCTCATGGCACTGCCCTGGGGCGTGCAGGCTGCGGGCTCGGCGCTGGCCGGCGGGCTCATCAACGTGCTGGCGAGCGGCTACATGGCACGGCGGATTTTCGCCGGCGGCCTGGCGGCCGGCCCTCGCGCCTGGCTGGCCCGGCTGTGGCTGGCCGAGATCGTGAAATTCGGGCTCACGGTGGCATTGTTCGCGTTCGCCATCGGGGTATTGAAGGCGGCATTCCTGCCGCTGATTCTGGCCTACATGGCCACCTACGCCGCCTACTGG
>DASSRV010000099.1:0-4969 GCA_035701605.1 Gammaproteobacteria bacterium | reverse complement strand
CCCTACAATGATTTCGCGGTCATGGCCGGGCAGGGTACGGCCGCGCTGGAGTTGATCGAGGAGGTGCCGGCGCTCGACATGATGCTCGCTCCGCTTGGTGGCGGCGGGCTGCTGTCCGGCACTGCGGTGGCGACGCATGGCCGGTTGCCCGGCTGTCGCGTGATCGGCGTCGAGCCCACGGGTGCGGACGACGCCTGGCGCTCGCTCAAGACGGGTCACATCGAAGCCGTACCGACACCGAATACCGTGGCGGACGGCCTGCGTGCCACGATCGGACCACTGACCTTCGCGGTGATCCGCGAGCAGGTGCAGGAGGTAGTGCGCGTGGACGACGCCGGAATCATTGCTGCCATGCGGTATGTCTGGGAGCGCATGAAAATCGTCATCGAGCCTTCATCCGCGGTGGTGGTGGCGGCACTGCGTGAACGCAGGATCGAGGCAGGGGGGCGCCGCGTCGGTGTCATCCTGACCGGCGGCAACGTGGATCTGGACAGACTGCCATGGCGGGAGGTGGCTGCGTGATGCGACGAATGCTGATCGGCTTGATAACGGTATTCGCTCTGACAGCCGGGTGCGCTTGGGCGACATCAAACGCCCCGACCGTGGACATCCGGGACCGGATGAGCGTGACACAATTCCACGAAGCCGGACTCGACAAGCTCAGCCCGCAGGAGTTGAGCGTACTGAATGCCTGGCTCAATCAGCAACTTACTCACAACAAGGCAGCTTCCGGCGTGGTGCCGCCCGCAGCCACTTCAGCCACGGCACCGGCGGCAGCCGTCACCGGTTTTGGCGAGGAGCAACTGCCGGAAAAGGGCGCGGAGCAGATCGAATCGCGCATTGACGGCGTGCTCAGGGGCTGGACCGGCAACACGCTGTTCAGGCTCGAGAACGGGCAGGTCTGGAAACAAGCCGGGCCGGGTTATGAAACCGATATGCGCCTGGATCATCCGCGCGTCATCATCAAGAAGCTCGCCTTCGGTTATCTATTGACCCTGCCGGGCCATCGCGACAGCGTTTTCGTGCGGCGCGTGCAATAGTCCCCGCCTGCCGCATCACCGGATACGGCCAACACCGGGCCGATGCGAGTGCTCAATCCGTGGGTGGTTGAGCGGACTGCGGCTGACTCGCGGTGCCGGCGGCTCCAGCCTGCTGCAACTGGGCATTGGCTTTCTGCTGCGCGGCATCCAGCTTGCCCTGTACCTGCTTGGCCTTGTTCACATCCTGGATGTACGGATCGAACACGGATTTCTTCTGTGCCTGATCTGCTTGCTGGTCTTTCTTCGAATCATGGCCGGAGCCGCATGCGGTCAGTGTCAGCAGCAGGCAGCCGGCGAGAGCGAACGAAGTCTTCATGGCATTCCCCTTTCGGTGTGAAGGAATGGAAGGATGTGAGCGGCATGATGCCACAAGTCGGACCAGGCGTCCGATTATCCATATTATGATGATGCGGTCGGCGGGCGCTCCGTGAAATGCTCCGCCTCATAGCGCCACACGCGCAACGCCGGTGGCCACGTCTCCGGCTCAATTCCGGCCTTCTGCCACAGCGCGGACACGAAGTCCCGCGCCTGCGGAAGGGTTTCCCAGACCGAAGGCAGAAAGGTCGCCCGCCGTGCGCCGTCCGCCACGATCAATCCGTCGCTGCCGGGTCGAAGCTGCAACAGCAGTTCCGCGTGACTCCACACAGCGAGCGGTTGTGGCGCGGTCAGTACCGAGATTTCGATGCGCAGATCGGCCAGCTCGTCCTGGGTCAGCGGTGCGAAACGCGGATCGTGAAGCGCCGCCGCACGCGCGTTGTATGCCACGTCATCCACCAGCCTGCGGCGGGCCTCAAGCGTACCGATGCACCCGCGCAAGGCGCTATTCTGTCGCTTGAGCGTCACGAAACTGGCGCGGGTTTCCGCAAGCCCGGCGGAAAGCGTTGTTTCATCGAGTCCGGATTTCCCGCCACGCAGGGCCTGTTCGATACTGGTACGCGCAACGTGCAGCAGCGTGCCGCGCTCATCGTCGTCAAGCATCGCATACCGCCCAGGCACCGTAACCGACCACACGGTCTCGCGGCCCCGCGGTATCGCCGGAATTGCGCAGGTCCAGTCGCTCCACGCGGCTGTGCCGGTGACGCGCGAGTTGCAGAAGCCCGTTCAGCGGATGTGCACCGCAGGCCTCGTCGCCACTCAAGGGTAGGTCCAGTGCCTCGATGCGTTCCGCGGTATTCCAGTCCAGTTGCTGCGCCACGGCATACGGGTGGTAATGACTGAGATCCGAGCTGATCACGATCAGGGTATCCCGCGCATCCCAGACCTGATCCAGCAGGGCAGCCACCAGTTCGCTGGCACAGTGACCCACGACCAGCGGCACCAGCATGAATTCGTCCAGCACGCTTTGCAGAAACGGCAGTTGCACTTCCAGACTGTGCTCTTGTGCGTGGGCTTCGTCGGAGAGCGCCACGCCCGGCAGCCCGCGCAGCCGCTCCGTCAGTTCAAGATCGAGCGGAATCTCCCCCAGCGGCGTGACGAAGCCTTTGCAATCCGGCAGCGCCATGCCGCGCAAGGCAACCCGATGTGCCGGACCCAGCAACACCACACGCCGCACACCGGGGGCATGAGTCCGCACGCGGTTGTAGGCGCGTGCCGCGACCGGCCCGGAATAGACATAGGCCGCATGCGGCGCGATCACGGCACGCGGTGCCGGGCCGTCGGCCGGGTTGTGTTGCAGCAGTTCCAGCACGGCCCGGCGCAGGCTTGCGGCTTCTCCGGGATAAAACAGGCCGGCAACGGCGGCGGGACGGAGTTTCGGAATGGACGGCATATACTTAATGATAGTACGGAGTGCGAACCGTGAATGCCGAAATTCCCGTCAGCGTCGCGACACGCTACTGGCACCGGCTGGAGGATGGCCGGGTGCAGTGCGACGTGTGCCCGCGTGCCTGCAAGTTGCACGAGGGTCAGCGCGGACTGTGCTTCGTGCGTGGTCGGGAACAGGACCAGATCCGTTTGTTCAGTTATGGGCGTTCCAGCGGCTTCTGCATTGATCCGGTGGAGAAGAAGCCGCTCAATCATTTCCTGCCCGGCACCCCGGTGCTGTCGTTCGGTACCGCCGGCTGCAATCTGGCTTGCAAGTTCTGCCAGAACTGGGACATGTCGAAATCGCGTGAAATGGACCGGCTCATGGATGCCGCGTCACCGGAGACACTGGCGCAGGCTGCGCAGGCGCTGGGTTGCAGGAGTCTGGCTTATACCTACAACGACCCGGCGATCTTCATGGAATATGCCATGGACGCGGCGGATGCGGCACACACGCTCGGTATTCGATCCATTGCGGTCACGGCAGGGTACATGGAAGATGCGCCGCGCCGCGAGTTCTACACGCACATGGATGCCGCCAACGTGGACCTGAAAGCGTTCACTGAGCGCTTCTACCACAGGATCTGCGGTGGACACCTGCAGCCGGTGCTCGACACGCTGCTGTACCTGAAACACGAAACCCTTGTGTGGTTCGAGATCACCACGCTGCTGATTCCGGGCGAGAACGATTCCAATGCGGAAGTCGAGGCCGAAACGCGCTGGATACGGGACAATCTGGGGCCGGATGTGCCGCTGCATTTCACCGCGTTCCATCCGGACTGGAAAATGACCGAGACCCCGCCGACCCCGGCCGCCACCCTCACGCGTGCGCGTGACATTGCACTCGCCAACGGCCTGCATTACTGCTACACCGGCAACGTACACGATCGCACCGGTGGCAGTACCTGGTGTCCGGCTTGCGGCGGGTTGCTGATCGAACGCGACTGGTATGAACTGGGTGCCTGGCATGTCACCGGGGAGGGTGCCTGCGGCCACTGTGATGCACGGCTGCCGGGCGTGTTTGAGGGCGCGCCGGGACACTGGGGCCGCCAGCGCCGTCCCGTAGCGCTGGCAGCGGCTCATTGAGCATGCCGCGCAAATATCCGTTGATACGTCGTGCTCGCGATGGACAGGTTTTGCAGGAGCCGCGCAGTGCCTGCTAACATGCCGCGCATGTTTCCGGGCAAGGGGTTAAAAGGCCGATACCTATGCACATCGAGAATCACAAGTACTACCACATCCACAAGCACAATTCGCCGACCTGGGTTGAAGGCGCGAAATTCAGTTTCGGGCAGCAGCCGAACAACGCCTGGCGTACCTTCGAAGTTGCACGCCGCGGCATCACCAACCCGGAAAACAACGAAGTCTATACCGTGGACCTGGTGGCGTTTCGCGCACTGGCGGCATACCGGAAAACAGGCAATCGCGATCCGCGCCTGAGTTTCTATCACTACGATCCCGTCAAGACCCTGGCGGAGACGCTGGACAGCCTGTTCCTGGCGACGCGCATGGTCAAGGAACTGGTGTTCGAGGAAATCCGGCAACAGATGTTTTCCAACCTGCCGTCGCGTACGGGCTGCGTCTGGCTGATTCCCGAAAGCGACAAGGCGGTGCGCTTCTGGCTCGACAACATGCGCGGTGACACCAAGAAAGTGTTTCGCGTCAATGCCACCGGCGAGCTGCATCGCGCGGCACAACAGCCGGTCATGGGCGATACCATTTCCCTCGGCGAATGGCGCAAGCGGGCGCAGGATTACTGGAATGGCGCGGACACGGAATCCTACGACGACGAACTGATCCTGGGCGGTGACATCGAGATCCTGGAAGAGATGCCGCTCAGCAATTTCTGAACTTCGGTCCCGCAGGTGCCGCGCCGGACGCGTGCTCTGGCCCGTTCAGAACACGAGCTCCGTGAGCTGGCGAATCACGTCAAAGGCGATGATGGCGCGATCGCCTTCGCCGCGGAACGGATACACGTAATGGATGTAGTAGGGCGGGAACAGGATCAGGTCGCCGGCTTTCGGGTACAGCCGCCGTGTCAGGCTGATGCCATGATGATGCGACACCGGGTGCGGGTTGAGGAATTCGATGCAACCTTCCGGTTGCGGTTTTTCGGGCACATCCAC
>DASSRV010000098.1:0-2754 GCA_035701605.1 Gammaproteobacteria bacterium | reverse complement strand
GATGCCGCGACCGGCAAGTTGCCGCGCGACACGGTATTCACGCTGCTGG
This sequence comes from Gammaproteobacteria bacterium, assembly GCA_035701605.1. Classification (GTDB taxonomy): domain Bacteria; phylum Pseudomonadota; class Gammaproteobacteria; order Natronospirales; family REEB76; genus DASSKW01. Next base: position 2,705 of record DASSRV010000098.1, on the reverse strand, counting down.
GGCTGGCCTGCGTCAATTACCTGATTGTGGTGGTGCCGGTGGCGTTGTTTCTCGCGGTGATGCTGGCGCTGGGTCGTTTGTACCGCGACAGTGAAATGACCACGCTGATGGCCTGCGGCATCGGTCCGGTGCAGATTTACCGTCCGCTCATGGGGCTCGCACTGGTGCTGGCGCTGATTCTGGCGGGGCTGTCGCTCGAGGTCGCGCCGTGGGCCACGCGCACCGCCAACGTCATTCGCAGCACCGCGCAGCACAATGCGCAAATGGGCAGTTTCGAATCCGGCAGCTTCAGGGTGGACACGGACGGCAAGGGCGTGCTGTATGCGGCGGAAGTCGGCGATCGCGGACGCAGCCTGAGTGACGTGTTCATCGAGGCGCCCGCGAACGATGGGCGTCTGGACGTGATCTCCGCCGGCCGCGGTACGCGCGACATCACCGGCACCGGCGGCGCCGGCATGCTGATCCTGCATGACGGGTACCGTTACGAGGGCACCCCCGGCGAGGCGGATTTCCGCATCGTGCAGTTTGCGGAACACGGATTGCGCATCGCGCCGGCACGGGTCAGGACCGGCATCCAGGGTTACGACACGCAGCCGACCGCGCAGTTGCTGCGGCATCTCGACCGCGATGCGCTGTCGGAACTGGAATGGCGCCTCTCGGTACCGGTATCGGCATTGCTGCTGGTGTTTCTCGCGGCTCCCCTGGCGCGCACCTCGCCGCGACAGGGGCGCTACGGAAAACTGCTGCTTGCGGTGCTGGCGTATGTGATTTACGCCAACCTGGTCGGCATCGCCCGGGTGTGGTTGCAAAAAGGCGTGGTACCCGTCTTTATCGGCATCTGGTGGGTGCATATCGTGTTCCTGACCGTGACGCTGGTGATGCTGTACCGGCTCTACGGCGTGCATCACCTGCGGGCTGCGCGCGCGGGGAAAGCCGCATGACGCTGCTGGACCGCTACTTCGCGCGCCAGGTGATTGCCAACACCCTGCTGGTGCTGCTGGTGCTGACCGCCATCGCCAGCCTCATCATGTTCGTCGGCGAATTCGACAACGTGGGGCAGGCCCGATATACGCTGACGGACGCCGCACGTTACACGTTGTTGCATGTTCCGGCCCAGGCCTACGTCATGTTTCCGGTGGCGGTGCTGATCGGTTCCATGCTGGGACTGGGCGAGTTGGCTTCCCACAACGAACTGATGGTGGTGCGTACCGCGGGCGTGTCGGTGCTGCGCATCGGCAGGGGCGCCATGCTGGGCGGTGCGGTGCTGATCGTCCTGTGCGTGGTGCTGGGCGAATTTCTGGCGCCGACCGCGGAACGTCACGCCGAGGATCAGCGCTCACTGCTGCTCTACAATCAGGCCAACATACTGGGCGCGGGCGGCATCTGGGCCAAGGACGGGTCGCTGTTCGTCAATGTCAAACGCCTGGGCGGACACGGTACCGCGCGCAACATTTACCTGTTTGAGTTCGATGATGCGCATCGTCTGTTGCGTGCCGCACGCGCCGGTTCGGCACAGTTCAGGGATGGGGACTGGATCCTGCGGGATCTGCGCGAAACCCGCTTCACCCCGCAAGCTGCGGTGACGCAGGATACGGCATCCGCGAAATGGCACACCCGGCTGGCGCCGGCCCTGCTGGATCTGTTTGTGCTGGATACCCGCAGCCTGTCGGCGCGTGGCCTGCACCATTACATTGATTACCTCAAGGCCAACGGTATTGATGCCGGACGCTACATCGCGGCGTTCTGGGGCAAGGTCGCGCAACCGGTGTCGGTGCTGGTGATGATGTTGCTGGCGTTGCCGTTCGTGTTCGGACCGATGCGCTCGTCCAGCACCGGTCAACGCCTGCTGGTCGGCATGCTGATTGGCATCGGTTTCTTTGTCTTCAACAGCATCTTCACGCAGGCCGGCGTGGTGTTCGGTCTCAACCCGATCCTGACCGCGTGGTTGCCGACAGCCCTGCTCGCGCTAATCAGCGGTGTTGCGGTCAGCCGAATCCGCTGACGTCGTTCGACCTCGGCCATCGGCTCCGCAAGTTCTTCGACATCGCTCCGCTTCAGGCCCAGAAGGGCTGCGAGATTTCCACCAGCAGCCAGGCCACGAATGCGCTGATCGGCAAGGTCAGGATCCACGACCACACCATGCGTTCGACCACCGTCCAGCGCACCGCATTGAAGCGTTTGGAAGCGCCGACGCCCATGATGGCGGTCGAGACCACGTGTGTGGTCGAGACCGGCAGGCCGAAGACGGACGAGATGATGATGACGACGGCCGCACTGGTTTCCGCCGCGAAGCCGTTGATCGGATGCAGCTTGACCATCTTGTGCCCGAGCGTCTTGATGATGCGCCAGCCGCCACCGGCGGTACCCGCCGCCATCACCAGCGCGCACAGCACCTTGACCCAGACCGGAATCGGGAAATGTCCGGCGGCATCGGACACGCGCAGGAAATGCAGCCATGCGGGCAGATGATCGAAGTTGTGCGCGGCGGTGGCGCTGGCCAGCGCCAGCGCGATGATGCCCATGGATTTTTGCGCGTCATTCATGCCGTGCGACACGCCCATGGCCGCCGCCGAGACGAGTTGTGCCTTGCCGAAGAACAGATTCACGAAAGGGGTGCGACCCAGATGGTGCAGGAATCCGCTGCGATTGCTGAACCAGGCGAACAGTGCCAGCAGGGCGCCCATGACCACAATGCCGAGCGCGAA
>DASSRV010000097.1:0-3903 GCA_035701605.1 Gammaproteobacteria bacterium | reverse complement strand
GGTGCAGTTCGAGATCGTGGCCGTGAACCTGGATCAGAAACAGCCGGGCTTTCCCGAGCACCTACTGCCGGAGTACCTGGCACAGCTTGGCGTGCCGTTCCACATTATCGAGCAGGACACCTACAGCGTGGTCAAGCGCGTGGTACCGGAAGGCAAGACCACTTGCGGGCTGTGTTCGCGGTTGCGACGCGGCGCACTGTACAGCTTCGCGGCCGAACATGGCATCACCCGCATCGCGCTCGGTCACCACCGCGACGACCTCATCGAAACCCTGTTCCTTAACCTTTTCCACGGCGGCAAGCTCAAGACCATGCCGCCCAAGCTCCTGTCGGACGACGGCCGACACGTGGTGATCCGGCCGCTGGCCTATTGCACCGAGCGCGACATCGGGAAATATGCCGCCTGGAAGCAGTTTCCGATCATCCCCTGCAATCTGTGCGGTTCGCAGGAGAATCTGCAACGCAAGGCGATCAAGACCATGCTGGCGGACTGGGAGCGCAACCATCCGGGGCGGCTGAACTCCATCTTCGCCGCACTGCAAAATGTCGCGGCCTCGCACCTTGCGGACACCGCGCTGTTCGATTTCGCATCGCTGGGCGGCGGGCAGAAAGATCAGGTCAATTGGGCCGTTGCGGATGCGGACGATGCCACGACCGACGATCCCATCATCGCGACGGTGCCGGTGGAAGCATTGTTGCGTTCAACGCCGCGGGCACGTGCCGCGGCCGGAGAGGTTTGAGGAAGCCCTGATGTATTCGGAGCTTCCGCGGCGCATCCGGGCAAGTACCGGACGGGCCGAGCCCGAAAATTCCGGGATGGAATTATTCGGACTTCATATCAACCCTGCCTGAATTTCTCCCAAATTGGCGGGATGGTTTCCGGCAAGGGTGGTAGCCCGCCCGGTTGCAGGTAGGGATTGCCGGGTGTGTGGAAATCCGATCCGACCGAGCCGGTGAGTTCAAACCGTGCGGCCAGATGCGCCGACGTCATGATCTCGTCGCGGCCACCGCGCCCGCACACCACTTCCAGTCCGTCGCCGCCGGCTTGCTTGAAATCCGCAAGCGCATTGGTGAGGCGCGTGCGTGTCAGGTCGTAACGCATGGGGTGCGCGAGCGCTGCGCGACCGCCGGCCGCGTGAATCCAGCCGATGCTTTCTTCCAGCGATGCCCAGGTGACCGGCGCATAACCCGGTTTGCCGCGTTTCAGGAAACGCCGGAACGCTTCCTGCAAGCTGCGCACATGACCGCGCGTGTGCAGGTGCTGCGCGAAATGCGTGCGCGTGATCTCGGCCTCGCCGGCCAGTGCGCGCGCGCCTTCATAGGTGTTCTCGATACCGCGCTGCGCGAGGCGCCGGCCGATCTCCCTGGCGCGCGAGTCGCGCAGAGCCTGCAATCGTGCCAGACCCTGTTGCAGTGCCGGCGTGTCCGCATCAATGTCGAGACCGACCACGTGCAGGGTATGGCTGTGCCAGCTCACCGAGATTTCCACGCCGGGAATGAAGCGCAGGCCCTGCGTTTGTGCGCTGCGTGCCGCTTCCGCCAGCCCGCCGGTGCAGTCGTGATCGGTGAGCGCCAGCATGGTCACGCCGCGCGCGGCAGCCAGCGCCACCAGCGCGGCAGGCTCGAGTGCGCCATCCGAGGCGCGCGAATGGGTGTGCAGGTCAATCATGCGTCGAGATCGGGGATCAGCATGCTTTCGAGCCGGGAAATCGCATCCTTGAGCTGGAGTTTGCGTTTCTTGAGCCGGGTGAGTTGCAATTCGTCGCTGGCCGGGTCGTCCGCCAGGCGACTGATGGCCATGTCGAGATCGTGGTGCTCCAGCTTGAGCCGGATGATGCGCTCTTTGAGTTTGTGCTTTTCCTGAAAATCCATGCGCCCCATCCGCCCACCGCCCCGCTGTCCCACAGGGTACGTGTCGCCTGTGAAAGGCGCAACCGGCGCGCGTTGACGGGGCTAGAATAGGCGGGTTTCAGACACACGCGGAGCTTGCGGACGGCATGGATATCTTCAAGGTGTTTCACATCGAGGCGGCGCACCGGCTGCCGAACCTGCCGGCCAGCCACAAGTGCAGCCGCCTGCACGGGCATTCGTTCCGCGTCGAGATTCACGTCGGCGGCGAGCCGGGCGTGGAAACCGGCTGGATCATGGATTTTGCCGACCTCAAGACGGCATTCATGCCGGTGTTCGACGCGCTCGACCACCGCTATCTGAATGACATCGCGGACCTGGAGAATCCCACCAGCGAGCGACTTGCGCAGTGGATCTGGCAGCGCCTGAAACCTTCGCTACCGGCGTTGTCCAAGGTGGTGATTGCCGAAACCTGCACCTCGGGGTGCGTTTACCGGGGCGACTGAAGCGCGCCGGAAGGAGTAAGGTCATGCGTAAAACGGCTTGGGTGATGGTGTTGTGTCTCACGCCGGCGGTCGCCGCGTGGAGCGCCGACATGAGCGATGCCGCCTACACCGGCAGCATGGCCACGATGCACGCGCACGATACGCCGGCGGCCAGTCCGGTGGCGGAAATCGCGCCGACGCGGCCGGTCACGGGGCACGCAGTCGTGTACGCAACGGTGAACGGCAAGCCGGTACACGGCTATCTCGCACGACCGAAAAACAGCAAGGCTGCGCTGCCCGGTATCATCGTGATCCACGAATGGTGGGGGCTGAATGACAACATCCGTCATACGGCGGAGCGGCTCGCGGGCGAAGGCTACACGGCACTTGCGGTGGATTTGTACGGCGGTCATGCGGCCGCCACGCCCGAGGAAGCCGAAACCCTGATGAAGGGGGTGTTGGCGGATACCGCGGCGGCGTCCGACAACCTGCGTCAAGCCTATTTTTATTTGCAAGATGCCGAACACGCACCGCGCATCGGCGTCATCGGCTGGTGTTTCGGCGGCGGCTGGTCGCTCGAAACCGCGCTCATGTTGCCGGACAAGCTCAGCGCCGCGGTCATGTATTACGGCCGCCCGGTGGACGACGTGGCACGTCTGTCGAAACTGAAGATGCCGCTTCTCGGCCTGTTCGGCGAGCAGGATCGCGGCATCACGCCTGCGCGCGTCAAGGCATTCGCGACGGCGCTGAAACAGGCGCACGTCAAGGCCGAGATCCACGAATACCCCGGCGCCGGCCATGCCTTTGCGAATCCGTCCGGCAGGAACTATCAGGCCGCCGCGGCCAGGGACGCCTGGCGGCGCACGGTGGCATTCTTCAAGCAGTATTTGCAGCCCGCCGCATGATAGGCTTTCCGAACGCGTGATCCGAACCCGTGAGGTGTCCCGTGCAGAAGACCCTGATCGCCGTGTTTTCCCTGCTGCTGTGTATGGCCGCGTCCGCCCCAGCCGCGACCCTGGAAGACGTCACGCTGCCGGACACCGCCACGGTGGGCGGCAAGACCCTGGTGCTGAACGGCCTCGGTCTGCGCGAATACCTGTGGGTGGACGTGTACGTGGGCGGCTTGTATCTGGAACAGAAAGCCGCCACGCCCGAGGCGGTCATGGCGGAGCAAGGGCCTTACCGCGTGGTCATGCACATGCTGCACGACGTGACCCACAAGCAGTTCTCGGACAACTGGCTGGACGATCTCAAGCACAACAATCCCGATGCCGTGTCCAGGCTGGAACAGCAGGCGCAGCAGTTCGTCGCGCTGTTCGATGACGCGAAGGAAGGCGACGAGATCGTGATGGACTTCGTGCCCGGCAGCGGCTTGAGCGTCACGCACAACGACAAGCTGATGGGGACGGTGGCGGGCGACGATTTCGCGCGCGCCATCCTGCACTGTTATGTCGGCCCGCATCCGCCGACCGAGGAACTCAAGAAGGGGATGCTGGGCGGGAATCATTAGAACTCATCTCAAAATCCCGTTCGCCCTGAGCGTAGCGCCGCAGGCGCGGAGTCGAAGGGGG
>DASSRV010000096.1:0-3338 GCA_035701605.1 Gammaproteobacteria bacterium | reverse complement strand
ATTTTTGTATGACGGTTTGTACTGCCTGATCAGCCGGTGCCGGCAATCTTCTTCAGGCAGGCCAGTGCCGCGATGCTCATCTTGTTCACGCCTTCGATATCCTTGGCGGGTTTTTCCACGTTCGGGCAACCGGCCTTCTTGGCGTAGGGCTGCACTGCGGGAGACAGCAGGAACGTGCGCACCTGGTCAATCCAGTTCTCTTCCTTGGTCAGGGCATTGGTGTAGGCATTGGAGGCCTTTGGTGCTTCGGCTTTCAGATCCTGCGTTTCCTTGTTGTAGGCTGTCGCGCGGTTGTTGAAGTCGGTCTGACGCTTGTTGAGCGTGGCAGGTATGGCATTCACCTTGGCTATCGCATCGGTCACCTGTTTCCTTTTGGCGCTGCACGCCTTGAATTGATCTTCGGTGAGTCTTTTGTCGCTGGGGCATTCGGTCTTGTATGCGTCCGTCAACGCCTTCACGTCATTCACCTGTTTCTGATAGGCGGCGATATCGGCCTGCAACTGTTTCTGCTCCTCGACCAGCTTGGGGCCTTCGGCGGCAAGATTCTTGTTTTTTTCCGATACGTCTTTCTGTCTTGCCTTCGTGGTCTTCACATTCGAGATGATCGTCTCGCCTGCACTGATGAGATTGATGACCGATTCGGCGCCCCAGGCGGCGGTGACTACACCGGCGAGGCCGAGGCCCAGCACGAGCGAAGCGATGCGGAATTTGCTTTTCATGAAGAACCTCATTGGAGCGAGTTGAAGGGGTATTTTAGGGTGTCCCGGGCCGTTGACCAAGCCCCCGCCATCTGGGCGCGGGCGGCCGGGGAAAGGTCGAGGATCGGGCCGTCTTTCAGGAAACAGACGTATCAGGGGGCATCGAGTTGACAGCCGGATGGGCCGGGCGGGGCAATTCTATCGCCGGATCGGGCGTCTGGCTACAGAATCGCCGCGTAATCGTCCTGGATACGGGCCAGATCCAGCTTGTTCAGGAAGTTGGAATAGCACATCCAGGCCGTGATGCCGTTCAGGTCCGCAATCTGGGGGGGCAGGAAGCGGGGTGGCGCGACGAGGCCCTCCTGCACGCCCTGTGACAGGGTGCGCACATCCTCGAGCGTGGTCTTGCCGCAAAACAGCATTGGAATCCGGTCCAGCATGCCCTTGCGCACCGCGAGCCGCACGTAGTTGTAGATCATGATGAAGCCCTTGTTGTAGGACAGATCCTTGGTGAAGGGCGGGCCATCCGGAACACTGCCGCGGAAAATGCGCGAGGCATTGGCGAAACTTTCCGATTCCGGAAGTCCCTGGTCCAGATAGAACCGGTACACGTCCAGGAAATCGCCGCCCTGTTCCGCGATATGCACCGCGCTGATGCGATTGGCGAGCCGGCGCAGGCGGCTGGGGTAGGAGGAAAACGTGAAAATCTCCATGAGGATGGCCAGCCCTTCCTGGGTAATGGTGGAAGAGGGCGGGCCCTTGGAGAGAAAGGTGCACACCGGCTGACTGCTGCCGTTGAGCGTGGTGCCGAGATGCACCCAGCCTTCGTGGACTTCAAGTACGTGCAGGTCGCGTTCATTGAATTTCGCATCCGAGCGCAACTTGATGTAATCGGCGCCGGCGGCAGCATCGGCGAGGATGCCATCCGACAGCAGCACACGGACGGTTCCTTCCGATTCCCGGAACGACTGATTGAGCCGCTTTTGCAGGATGGAGACGGCCTGCTCTCCGCCGATGTCCCTGGGTTGTGGTTTCAGCAGCTCGCTGTGGTCAATGTTGGCAATGGCATCACTCAGCAGTTTGCCGAGGTCGGCGAGCGTCGGGCCGCCCTCATGAAAGGCGTCGCTGGCGGAGCCGTACAGTTCCTGGGATATGGCGGAGAATTCCGGCGTGCCGCGTGCTTCCAGCATGCGCACCACCTGGATGTATTCGCGGCACATGCGCCGCATGATGAGTCCGAGCGGATTGAACTGTCCGAGCAGGCGCGTGATGTCCCGTTCGATGTCGTGGAATTCCTGGCGTTTCTTTGCGGTCTCGAAACCGAGCGCGCGGGTGGCGTAATAGTCGCGATCCACCCGCGGCAGGTTCCTGCCGCCTTCACGGAAGAAAGTTTCCTGGACGCCGTTGTCCCACTTTATATGATCGAGAATCCGGATCGGCTTTTGCGCAGCCACGATGCGATCCGACAGCTCGCGCAGGGTGCGTTTGAAATTCTCGTTGTTTTCCGCGGCGCCCATCGAACCTCTCCCGGGAGGGAACGGATTCCGGAACGTGACAGGACAGGGGCACCAGCCTACTCGCGCGCCATCCGGGCGGCAACAAAAAGGACCGTTTGCCCCCGGTAAACGGCCTTCATGCGGGGTATCCGGGGATGGCCTGGATCAATTCCCCTGGCGTGCGAGCTTGCGGATTTCCTGCATGGCTACAGACAGACTCGGGAAATCCGAGATGCCCGCAGTTTTCATGTCGTTCAGCACCCGCTGGGCATGCTGGATGCGGTTGTGGCGTTCCTTGAACCAGGCATCGAGCTGATCCATTGCGCCGCGTGCATCACCTGCCTTGGCCAGCGCCTGCGAAGTCAGCACGCGTTGCTGACTGTACAGGTCGTCGCGCAGCGTGCCGCGCGCGACCGCCTGCCAGTGGCCTTCCACGTTGAGCTGGGTGATCTGATCGCGCAGCCAGTCGAGCTCCAGCTCGCGGCCGATGTGGAAGTACACCCGCCCGACTACCTCGATGGGCAGTTTGCGTTCGGCGGACACGTCCACCAGATCGAATGCGGTGAACAGCAGGGGGTGGGAGGCGATGCGCCGGGCCAGGGCTTCCGGGACGCCGACATCCGTATATTGCTGGATGGTGCGGTGGTAGATCTCAAGCTGGGATTCGTTGAGGATACCTTCTGCGTGCTCGCGCAGCACTTCCACGCCGGAACGGTACATCGGCACGGTCGCGGCGATGTCCAGACGTCCGTGCAGGTGATCCAGCATCCAGCGTGTGGCGTGCTTGAGCAGTCCGGCGGTCTGCGTGGCCATGGACAGTTGCACGTTGGCCGGCACCCGGTTGTCGAGCGCCTCGATTGCCGCCCAGGTGTGTACGGTGTCGTGGCTTTCACGCGCGATGGTGTAGGCACGCGCCACCGAGGACACGCCCACGCCGGTTTCCTCCTGCATGCGCTGCGTGAACGCCGAGCCCATGCGGTTCACGATGCTGTTGGTGATCGCGGTGCAGACGATTTCACGACGCAGCCTGTGCCTCGACATGAGCTCGCGATACCGCTTGCGCAGCGGTGTCGGGAAATAGTTCTCCAACTCGTTGGCGAGATACGGGTCCTCCGCGACATCGCCGGCCAACAGCGCGTTGTAG
>DASSRV010000095.1:0-17533 GCA_035701605.1 Gammaproteobacteria bacterium | reverse complement strand
CTCAACATGACGGTGAAGAACACGCTGGATGAAAAGGACGGCGGCAGCACCGACGTCAACCTGAAATTCGATTCCTTCAAGGATTTTTCACCGGACCGCGTCGCCGAGCAGGTGCCGGAACTGAAACAGTTGCTGGAGCTGCGCAAGAACCTGCAAGCGCTCAAGGGTCCGCTCGGCAACGTGCCGGCGTTCCGCCGCGCCATCCAGGACCTGCTGAAAGACGAGCAGACCAAGTCCGCAGTCATGAAAGAGCTGGGTATTGAACCCGGCAAGGACGACAAGTAAGCGTCGCGCGGCGAGACCCGCGCCCAACCCGAACCGAATCAAGAGGCAACGACCATGGCTGACATGAAACAACAGACACAGGCGGGCGGCGCGGCCGCCGCCGAGGGCTCCCTGCTCGACCAGATCATGCAGGAGACGCGCCTGAAACCCAAGGACGAAGGCTACGACGTCGCCAAGCGCGGCGTGGAAGCCTTCATTTCCGAGCTGCTGAAGCCGACGCGCCAGACCGAGAAGGTCGAGCAGCGGCTGGTGGACGACATGATCGCGGAGATTGACCGCAAGCTCAGCAAGCAGCTCGACGAGATCATGCACAACGAAACCTTTCAGAAGCTGGAGTCCAGTTGGCGCGGACTCAAGATGCTGGTGGATCGCACCGATTTCCGCGAAAACACCAAGATCGAGATGCTGAGCGTGACCAAGGAGGAGCTGCTGGAGGATTTCGAGGACGCGCCCGAAGTCACCAAGTCCGGCCTCTACAAGCACGTCTATACCGCGGAATTCGGCCAGTTCGGCGGCGCGCCGTATGCTGCGATGGTTGGCGCCTACGATTTCGGTCCCGGCGCGCAGGACATCCAGCTGATGCGCCAGCTTTCCAGCGTGAGTGCGATTTCGCACGCGCCGTTCGTGGCGGCGGCCAGCCCGGAATTCTTCGGCGTGGACAGCTACGAGGAACTGGCCGCCATCAAGGACCTGGAAGCCACGTTTGAAGGCCCGCAGTATGCCAAGTGGCGCGCGTTCCGCGAATCCGACGATGCGCGCAACATCGCGCTCACCGCGCCGCGTTTCATGATGCGGGCGCCGTACGGCGACGACAACAAGGCGCGCACGTTCAATTACACCGAGGCGGTCAAGGGCCACGGCGACTACCTGTGGGGCAACACCGCGTTTGCGTTCGCCACGCGCCTGTCCGACAGCTTCAAGAACTACCGCTGGTGCCCGAACGTCATCGGTCCGCAGAGCGGCGGCATGGTGGAGAACCTGCCGGTGCATCACTACAAGGAGAAAGGCGAGGTCAAGACCAAGTCGCCGGTGGAAGCCATGATCTCCGACCGCCGCGAATTCGAGCTGGCCGAGCAGGGCTTCGTCCCGCTGGTGGCGAAAAAGGACAGCGATTACGCGGTGTTCTTCTCCGCCAATTCGGTGCAGAAGGCCAAGCACTTCGGCACCAGCCCGGAAGCGCGCGAGGCGGAAATGAATTTCCGGCTCGGCACGCAGTTGCCGTACATGCTGATCGTCAACCGGCTGGCGCATTACCTGAAGGTGATCCAGCGCGAGCACATCGGCAGCTGGAAAACCAAGAACGACCTGGATCGCGAACTCAACAACTGGATCCGCCAGTACGTCGCGGACCAGGACAACCCGCCGGCATCGGTGCGCAGTCGCCGGCCCCTGCGCGAGGCCAAGGTCATCGTCAGTGATGTGCCGGGTCAGGCCGGCTGGTACAAGGTCGAGCTCGCGGTGCGGCCGCACTTCAAGTACATGGGCGCAGCCTTCACGCTGTCTCTGGTCGGCAAGCTGGAGAAGGAAGGCGGGGGCGGCGACGCGGGGGGCGGTGATGCCGGCGGCGGCGATGCCGGTGGCGACGCCCCGGCCTGAACGCGGCCGCGTTGAATTGTCCCGACATGACAGTCTGACGGAGTTTGCATGAAAGCCGATCTCAAGAGTCTGCTGCGTCGTCTCAATCATCAGTGCACCAAGGCACTGGAGGCGGCGTCCGGCCTGTGCGTGAACCGCAGTCATTACGAAGTGGCGCCCGAGCATTTGTTGCTGGAGCTGCTCGAGGACGGTCAGGCCGACGTGCAACTGGTGCTCAAGCACTTTGAGCTGGACCCCGGGCGCTGGGCCAAGCAGTTGCAACACACGATTGACGGACTCAAGAGCGGCAATCCCGGCCGGCCGGTGTTCGCGCCCGCGGTGCTGTCCTGGATCGAGGAAGCGTGGATGATCACCTCGCTCGATCTCGGTCAGGCGCGGGTGCGTTCGCTGGCACTGCTGATCGCGCTGGCCGACAACCCGGCGCGCTATGGTCTGGAGCAACTCGCCGAGATTGACAGTCTTTCGCGCGACAAGCTCCTGGCCGTGCAACAGGACGTACTCGCGGTTTCGAATGAAGGCAACGAACCCCTGGGTGCGGCCGGCAGCTACACTGGCGGCGGCACGGCCGCGGGTCGCGCGGCGCCGGAAGGCGCGACCGCGTTGCAGAAATTCACCACCAATTTCACGGCGCGCGCGCGCGAGGGCAAGATTGATCCGGTGTTCGGACGCGACGTGGAAATCCGCCAGATCGTGGACATTCTGGGCCGGCGCCGCAAGAACAATCCCATCGCGGTGGGCGAGGCCGGTGTCGGCAAGACCTCGGTGGTGGAGGGCCTCGCGCTCAAGGTGGTGTCGGGCGACGTGCCGGATTCCATCAAGGACGTGGACATCGTCGGACTCGATCTCGGCTTGTTGCAGGCCGGCGCCAGCGTCAAGGGCGAGTTCGAGAACCGCCTCAACGCCGTCATCACCGAAATCAAGACTTCACAGAAGCCCATCATCCTGTTCATAGATGAGGCGCATACCCTGATCGGTGCGGGCGGCGCGGCCGGCACCGGCGATGCCGCGAATCTGCTCAAGCCGGCCCTGGCGCGCGGCGAGTTGCGCACCATTGCGGCCACTACCTGGAGCGAATACCGCAAGTATTTCGAAAAGGATCCGGCGCTGGCGCGTCGCTTCCAGCTCGTGAAACTGGACGAACCGTCCGTGGAAACCGCCTGCGTGATCCTGCGCGGCATCCGCGACATCTACGAGAAGGCGCACGGTATCTATATCACCGACGACGCCATTCAGGCCGCCGCCTCGATGTCGGCGCGCTACATTTCCGGCCGGCAACTGCCGGACAAGGCGGTGGACCTGCTCGATACCGCCTGCGCGCGCGTCAAGATCAGCCTGTCCGGCAAACCCGGCAAGCTCGAGGACCTGGAGCGCCGGGTCGCGGTGCTGGAGCGCGAGCGCAGCGCCATTGCGCGCGACGTGGACAGTGGCCGTTCCGGTGCACACGCCCGGCTCAAGGAAATCGAGGACGAAGTCGGCGCGCTCAAGACCGAAATCGCAAGCGTCGAAAAAGCCTGGAAGACCGAAAAGGACGCGGTGACTGCCGTCACGGACCTGCGCAAGAAACTCCAGGATGGCGACGACAAGGCGCGCGCCGGAGTGCAGAAAGAGCTGGACGCCGCACTCAAGAAACTCGCCGAGTTGCAGAAGGAAGGCGCCCTGGTCAGTCCCGAGGTCACCTCCGAGGTGGTGGCGCGCGTGGTGTCGGACTGGACCGGTGTCCCGGTCGGCAACATGGTGCGCGACGAAGCCGCGGCTCTGCTGGAACTCGGCAACCACCTCAAGGGCTGGGTGCGCGGTCAGGATCACGCACTCGATGCCATTGACGCCACGGTGCGCGCGGCCAAGGCCGGCGTGCAGAATCCGGAACAGCCCATCGGCGTGTTCCTGCTGGTGGGTCCGAGCGGCGTCGGCAAGACCGAAACCGCGCACGGCCTTGCCAACTTCCTGTTCGGCGGCGACCGCTTCATGGTCACCATCAACATGTCTGAATTCCAGGAGAAACACGCGGTCTCGCGCCTGATCGGCTCGCCACCGGGCTACGTCGGCTACGGCGAGGGCGGCATGCTGACCGACGCGGTGCGCCAGCGGCCCTATTCGGTGGTGCTGCTGGACGAAGTGGAAAAGGCGCACCCGGAAATCATGAACCTGTTCTATCAGGTGTTCGACAAGGGCGTCTTGAACGACAGCGAAGGCCGGGTGGTGGACTTCAAGAACACCGTGATCCTGATGACGTCCAATCTGGGTTCGGACGTGCTCATCAAGATGGGTACCGCCACGCCGCCGGCCACGGTCGAGGCCTTGACCGAGGCGATCCGTCCCGAGTTGCAGCGTTTCTTCAAGCCGGCACTGCTGGCGCGCATGAAGATCGTGCCGTTCTACCCGATCACCGGCGACAATCTCAAGAGCATCATCCGCATGAAGCTCGACAAGGTCGGCAAGCGATTGAAACAGAATCAGGGCCTCGTGTTCAGTTATACCGACAAGGTGGTGGAGCAGATCGCGGCGCGTTGCACGGATGTGGAATCCGGTGCGCGCAACATTGACCACATTGTCAACGGCGCATTGCTGCCGTTGCTGGCCACGCGCATCCTGGAACAGATCGGCGACGAGCAGGGCTTTGCCACGCTCGCGCTCGACATGGATGCACACGGCGAATTTGCACCGAAGTTCGGCGCCGCAGAAAAAGCTTCTGCGGCCTGACGTCATCATCCACGCGCGCTGCCACGCACCGAAGGAGGCAGTCGCGTTGATGTGTTTTCAATAATAGTGAGGAGCAAGCCATGCCAATTCCAGCCTATATGAAGATCGAGGGTGTGACCCAGGGCAACATCACGGAAGGCGCGAACTCGGAAGAGAGCGTCGGCAACATTTACCAGGAGGATCATGCCGACGAGATTCTGGTGCAGGCATTCGTGCATGACATCAGCATTCCGCGCGACCCGCAGAGCGGCCAGCCGACCGGCACCCGCGTGCATCATCCGCTCACCATCACCAAGATCTTCGACAAATCCTCGCCGCTCTTGTACCAGGCGCTGGTCACCGGCGAGCGTTTGAACGTGACGGTGGAGTGGTATCGCACTTCCACCGAGGGCACCCACGAGCACTACTTCACCATGGAGCTCGAGGATGCCGTGATCGTCGAGATCAAGGCACACATGCCGAACTGCCAGGACCCGGCCATGGCGCATTTCACGCACATGGAAGACGTGTCGTTCACCTATCGCAAGATTACGTGGACCCACGAGACTGCCGGTACCGAAGGCAGCGACGACTGGCGCGCACGCGCCTGAGACAGGCCGTGAGGGTGACGCAGGGGGTGCAAACCCCCTGCGTTCGCCGTGCGCGCGGGAAAAATGTTTCCGTGTGCGCAGCGTCATGGCACAGCGCCTGCGGCGCGATACCTGAATCCGCGGCCCCGGTGCGCCGTGCAATGCACGCGCACGACCGCGCGAACCGGAACCTGTGGCACACGTGATGAACAGGCGTTTGATTTCAAGATGGAGGCTGCCGGCAGGGCTCGGACTGCTGCTGGCTGCGTGCGTGTCCGGCTGTGCCTCGGCGCCGGCCGTCACGGTGCCGCCGAATGGCTGGACCTATGGCGCGCGCGCGTTGCAACTGGTGGTCGCGGCCTCGCCCTCGCTCAACATGGACAGCGGCCAGCCGCATGCCCTGGCGCTGGGGGTGTTCCAGCTTTCCGATCCCGCCGCGTTCGCGGCGCTCACCACCAGCGACGCCGGCGCGGCCAGGGTGCTGGCGCAAGGCAAGGCCGCAGACCCGGGCGTGGTGGGATTTGATCGCGTGATCCTGCAACCCGGTCAGCACAAGACCGTGTTCCTGAGTCGCGCCAAGGATGCGCAGTACGTGGCGTTCGTCGCCGGCTATTACAAGATCACGCCGGCCTCGGATGTCGCATTGTTCAATGTGCCGGTGCAGCCGGTGCCGACCAGTTGGCTGACCAAGGGTCTGGTGGCGGTCGGCCTCAAATCCGCGAGTTCGGACGGGGAGCCCATCCCGCTCACCGTGGCCGTCGGGCTGGGCCCGACCCAGGTCACCGAGTTCGTGTCGCGCACGCCCGGCAGTGCGCGCATTACCGGTACGCCGCCTGCCGCGGGCGGCGCGGAAGGCGCTGCCGGGGGCGACAAGTCCAAATCCGGCAGCGGGTCCGACAAGAAGCAGTCCGGTCCGGCCCTGCCGAGCTTGCCCGGATCGGGCGGTGGCGGATGATCAGCCTGACATCCATACAGCATGACACGCAGGCGTCTGCGTTTCAGGAAGAGGTGGCGTCGTGAACCAGTTCAAACCGGTATTCTGGCATCAGGGATTGTTCCTGCAGCCGCAGCATTTCCAGTTGACGGACCAGCATCATCAGGAACGGCTGCAACCCTACCAGCATTATTTGCAGCCGCATTTCTGGGGCGTGGCGGGCCTTGATCTGCTGACCTCGGCGCTGCCGAACGGCAGTTGCGAGGTACAGCGCGGCGAATTCCTGTTCCCGGACGGCAGTTTCGTCAGCGTTCCGGGCAACGGCGTGCTGTTGGCGCGCGCCTTCGATCCCGACAGCGTGGTGCTCGACAAGCCGCTCACCATCTACGCCGGCCTGCGCAAGCTGCGCGCCAGTGAAAGCAACGTCACCAGCGTGCAGGATCTGAAGGACCTCGGCCAGATCAACACGCGCTACGTGAGTCCGGCGCAACCCGACGAGTACCGCGATGCGTATCAGGACGGCCCGGCCGCCAACGTGCGCACCCTGACTTATCTGGTGAAACTGCTGTGGGAAACCGAGCAGGACGAACTGGCCGACCACGAGGTGATTCCGATTGCAAGAATCATCCGCGACGGCGACACGCTGAGACAGGCACCGGATTTCATTCCGCCGGTGGTGAGCCTGGAGGGTTCGCAGGACCTGTACCGGCTGGTGCGTGAAGTCCGTGACGAACTCACCGGCCGCGCACTGCAACTCGAGGTGTACAAGACCCCGGTGCACGGCAAATCCGATTTCGATCCGGGTTTGATGCGTTACAAGCTGGCTCTGCGCACGCTCGCGCGCTACGCGCCGCTGCTGACGCATCTCACCGAAACGCCGGTGGTGCACCCCTGGGACATTTACGCGGTACTGCGCAGCCTGGCCGGCGAACTCAGCACCTTCGGCGAGAAGGTCAACCTGCTGGGCGAGGATGCGCAGGGCAATCGGCTGGTGCCGGCCTACGATCACTCACGGCTCGGCATGTGCTTCGGTCGTATCCGCGCACTGATTACCGAACTGCTGAACGAGCTGACCATTGCACCGCAGTTCACGGTGGCCATGAATCACGACGGTACCTGTTACACGGCGATGATTCCGCCGCGCTTCCTGGACGAACCCAACGATTATTACCTGGTGTTCAATCTCGACAAGCCCATGGAGCAGTACCTCGATTCCATCACCACCAGCGCCAAGCTCGGCGCACGCAACACGGTCGAGGCGCTGGTGGAGCGTTCACTGCCCGGTATCGGCGTGCGTTACGTGCCGGTGCCGCCGCCGGGCCTGCCGCGCCGTTCCAATACCTATTACATGCGGGTGGACACGCGCGACAACCAGTGGGCGGACGTGGAACGCAGCCGCGAAGTGGGGTTTGCCTGGAAGGATGCACCCGAAGCCCTGCGGCTCGAACTGGTGGTGCTGAGGAGATGACGGCGTGCGCCTGATTGACTGCTACGTCGAATTCCTGATCGGGATGCAGCGGCGTTTCGCGCGCGGCGCCGAGCAGCAGGGCGTTGCCTGCGACACCCTGCGCGCCGAGGTCAGCGCCCAACTCAAGGGCTGCGAACGGCGCGCACGCGAACTCGGCCTGTCGGAACCGGCACTGGAGGCGGCACGCTTTGCGGTGGCGGCGTACCTGGATGAGCTGGTGTTGACTTCCAGTTGGCCGGACAAGCCGCACTGGCAAGCGATGACGCTGCAACGCGAGCTGTTCCATACCAGCAACGCCGGCGCGGAATTCTACGTGCGTCTCGGTGCGCTCGGCGAAGACGAAACCGCGCGTGCCGCGCGTGAAGTGTTTTACCTGTGCCTGGCGCTGGGCTTCCGCGGAAAGTATTTCGGCGACGCGCGCTTCCACGAACTCACCGAGGTCAAGCGCGCCAGTCTGCGGTTGCTGCTGCCGGACAGCCAGGGACTGGATCTCAAGGCCGTGACATTGTTCCCCGAGGCCTACGGCCCGGCCAATGCCGGCCGCCGCGGCCTGAGCGGGCGCTGGAACATCCTGCCATGGGTGTTCGGCGCGCCGGTTGCGGCGCTCGTGATCCTGTTCATCGTGTATCACCACTACATCGCCGCCGCACTGGGCGGCATCCAGGCGTTACTCCAGTGACAGGGCCGCGATGCTGAAGAAAATCCTCAAATTCTTCCTGTGGCTGCTGCTGATCGTGCTGATCTGCGCCGGCGTCATCGGCTACTACATCTGGCAGGACAAGCCGCTGGAGGATGCGCTGCTGGTGCTGGCCGGCCTTGCGGTGCTGGTGATCCTGTTCCTCATCGTCCGTCGCCTCATCGTGCGCTGGCGCGCCAAGCGCCAGGTAAAGAAACTCATCAATGAGGAGCAGACCGAGACCGAGCGCCTGAGCTGGTCGCCACGGGTATTGCGTCGCGATCTGCGCCGCCGCTGGCGCCAGGGCATTCGTGCGCTCAAACGCTCGCGTCTGCGTCTGCTGGGCGATCCGCTGTACGTGCTGCCGTGGTTCGTGATCATGGGCCGTTCGCGCTCCGGCAAGAGCACCGCGGTCAAGAACGCGTATCTGTTGTCGCCGGTGCTGGACCTGCCGGAACGCACGCCGGGCTCGACCCGCAATCTCGACTGGTGGATGTACGAGGAAGCCATCGTCATTGATACCGCGGGCCGCTACGCGGTGCCGGACGATGCCAAGCGCGACCGCAGCGAATGGGAATCGCTGCTCGCGCTGCTGTCGCGCCGCAAGCAGCGCGAACCGCTCAACGGCGTCGTGATCGTGGTTGGCGCGGATCGTCTGCTCGAAGCCGGCGCCGACGCGCTGCTGGAAGAAGGCCGTCAGGTGCGCGCCAGCGTCGGGAATCTCATGAACGTGCTGGCCGCCCAGGTGCCGGTGTACCTCCTGGTCACCAAGTGCGATCTGGTCGAGGGCTTCACGGCATTCTGCGAAGCCTTGCCGGAGGAGAACTGGCAGCAGGTCATGGGCGCGCTCAACGATCAGGCCGGTGCGCCCGTGAACACCGCGCTGGACGGCTGTTTCGAGCGGCTCAGCGAGCGCCTGCGGGATCTGCGTCTGCTGCTGGTGGATCGAAGTGAGTCACCGTCGGTGGAGATGATGTTTTTCCCGGACGCACTCAGCAAGTTGCGCGACGGCCTGCATCATTTCCTGGATGGCGCGCTCAAGGGCAGCCCGTACCTCGAAACCCCGCATTTCCGCGGCCTGTTCATTTCCTCGAGCCAGCAGGCGCTGCCGGGCGACAAGGCCCGGAAACTCAAGGATCGCGGTCTGTTCCTGCACGACCTGTTCACCAAGGTACTGCCGGCGGATCGCGGTCTCCTGGTCACGCTGCCGGCGGCGGAGCGCCTGCGCCGTGCGGTGCAGCGTTACTGGATCGGCATCGCGGGCGGGGTGCTGGCCGTCGCCGGCCTGCTCCTGACTTTCTGGTTCGTGCGCGACCTGCACGAGTTGTACCAGATAAGGACTGCCGCGCAGCCGATCCATTTCGTTCGCGGCGACGTCAACGGCCAGGTCGAGGCGCTGTCGCAACTGGACGCACTCAGCAACGAAGTGGATGCCGCGCAGCAGAGCTGGATCGTGCCCTGGTACGGCGGCTTCGTTTCACCGCAACAGCACCGCATGACCGTGACCTACCAGCGCGAATTCAGCCAGGACATCCTCGATCCGCTGGACCGCCGACTGAAGCAGCGTCTGGCACTGGTGGTGGCGGGTGATCCCGCAATCCCGGTACTGGCCGAAGGTCTGGCGCGGCGCAGCCTGATCCTGCAGGCGCGCATGGCGGGCGCGGATGCGGCAGCCTTGCAGCAACTGGCGCCGGTGACCGGTGCGTACTGGCGCGAATTGCAGCCCATGCTGGGCGCGGACACGGCGGCTTCGTTGCCGTTGTTGTATGACGAATACGTGGCGCGCGAGGACAACCCGGTAGCGCTGGCGCGCGAACAGGACTTCGTGCGCAATCAACTGGTGGAGCTGTTGCGCAAGACCTCGGGCGATTATGCCTGGCTTCTGGCGCTGGCCAACAACGCGCCGGGACTGGAGTCGGTGGAAATCAACCGGTTCTGGAACGGCACCCGACCGGTGCCGGATGCGGCGGAAGTGAAACCGGCGTTCACCGCGGCCGGCTATGCCCTCATCGGCAACGTCATCAATGAATTGCAGCAGGCCACCGCGCAGGAAGGCAGCGCACCCATCCAGGCATTCGTAGACAGTTTCTACGAGTATTACGACGCCGCCTACCTCGCGGCCTGGGGCAACTTCGCGCAGCGTTTCGACGAGGGCGAGCAGACCCTGGCCGGACGCACCCAGTGGCTGGGCGTGGTGAGCGGTTTGGCGCAGGACAATCCCTACTTCAAGCTGTTGGCGCAGATGAAAGAGGAATTGGCGCCGTTGGAAGGCAGCGATGTGGAACTCAAGACACTGGTGGATTATTTCGCCGATGTGCAGGCGTTCCAGCCGGCGGAAGGTGCGGAAGGCGGTGGCGGCATCAGCGGGAAACAGGCGTCAAAGATCGGCACCACGCTGCTGAAACTGTTCGGCAAGAAAGGCAAGCAGCTTGCCAAGGCCATCAAGAAAGGTCAGAAACTGGCCAAGGGTGGCAAGAAAAAGCAGACCCACGGCAAGAGCAAGGAAGACATGGAGAGCGCCATCGGCAATGCCGCCAAGGCCTATCAGGATTACCTGAAGGCCATCGGCCTGTTGGCGTTCAATTCGGAAAACCGCAGCGAATCCTATGCCAACATCTCGGCCCTGTTCGGCGCCCCGGACAAGGTGGCTTCGAGCGGCACTTCCGGCGGCAACGCCTGGACCGCGGTGCAGGCGCTGGAAATGATCACCGGCAAACCCTCGCCGCAAACCCAGGCGTTCTGGACGCTGTACACCGGGCCGCTGCGCCTGAGCTACGATTTCATGCAGCGCGAAACCGCCTGCTACCTGAACGATCAGTGGAGCAGCGGCGTGCTGGCGCAGACCGAAGGCGTGGACAACCAGAAACTGCCGAACCTGCTGTATGGCCAGAACGGCCTGCTGTGGAAGTTCACCGGCAAGACCGCCGCCGCGTTTGTCGCCAACAAGTACCAGGCCGGTTACACGGCGGTGCGCGCCAACGACAGCGTGATTCCATTCACCCCGGGTTTCATGCGTTACCTGAACGAAGCGCTGGCCGGCAGCAAGCTGGTCGGCGACACGTTCCAGGTGCAGATGAATGCGCTACCCACCAACGTCAACGGCGGCGCCAAAATCACCCCGTCCGCGGTCACGCTCACGCTGCAATGCGCGGCCGGTGTGCAGGAACTCGACAATTACAACTATCAGGCCAGCCAGACCTTCACTTGGTCGGTGGGCTCCTGCGGCAACGCGGTGTTGCGCATTTTCATCGGGCCCCTGGTGTTGACGCGGGTTTATACCGGCATGAAGGCGTTCCCGCAGTTGCTGGAGGATTTCAGGGACGGCGAGCACATATTCAGGCCCGCGGATTTCCCGGATGACGCCGCGCAACTGCGGCATGACGGGGTGGCCGCGATCCGGGTGCGCTACGCCATCAAGGGCCAGCGGCCGGTAATCGCCACACTCAAGGCGGTGCCGTTGGTGCCGCCGGTGACGGTGGCGAACTGCTGGGCACCGAACGGCTGAGGCAGGAGCAGTCATGGCATTGGGCGAGGACAACCAGGACAAGATCGAGCGGCTGCGGCTGGTGTACCGCTCGGAAAGCAGCGGACAGGCGGCAGACGTGGAGTTGCCGTTCCGCATCCTGGTGCTGGGCGATTTCACGCAGGACGCGCGCGCCGCATTCGAAGCCGACAACCTGCCGGTGGCGGTGCGTGATCGCGAGCTCGGCGCCGCCTTTGCCAAGTTCGCCCCGGTGTTGCAGATGCAAGTACCGAACCGGCTCGGGCATGACGCCGATTCGGTGCTCGAAATCGAGCTCCGGTTCCGGTCCATCAGCGATTTCGAACCCGACCAGTTGATCCAGCAGGTGCCCGAGCTGCGCAATCTGCTGGAATTGCGTCGCCTCTTGTGGCGCTACCGGGAGCACGGCGCGGATCTGCGACAGGTCGCCAACGACATGCAGCGCCTGCTGGGCGACTGGGCGCAGGGTGCCGCGGCCGGCAAGTTCTGGTACGACGCGCTCAAGGCACGGGTTTCCGCGCTGGGCGCGCACAACGTGGGTCAGATGCTGGCGGAAGTGGACGGCCGGCTCGGTCCGCAACTGGACGCCATTCTGCATCATCCCGATTTCCGCACACTCGAATCCGCCTGGCGCAGCCTGCAATTTCTGGCGGAGCGGATGGATTTCTCCGAGAACTGCATGCTGGATGTGCTCAACATCGGCAAGCGCCAGTTGCTGGAGGAATTCGAGGATGTACCGGAACTGGTGCAATCGCGGTTGTATCAACTGGTCTATACCAATGAATTCGGCCAGTACGGCGGGCGTCCCTACAGCGTGATGGTCGGCAACTACCAGTTCGGCCCCACGGCCGGCGACGTGAAGCTGTTGCAGAACCTGGCCGGCATTGCCGCGGTGGCACATGCCCCGTTCATCGCCGGTGCCGCGCCGCAGTTCTTCGATGCCGACGATTTCAACGGCCTGTCGCGCATCCGTGATCTCGCTTCGCTCATGGAGCAACCGCAGTTCACCAAGTGGCGCGGCCTGCGTGCCGGCGAGGATGCACGTTACGTAGCCCTGGTGCTGCCGCGTTTCCTGCTGCGCCGCGCCTGGGGCAGTAGCGGGCTCAAGGCCACCGCGTTTGATTACACCGAGACCTTTGCCGCGGACATGGAGCGTTGCCTGTGGGGCAATGCCGCGTTTGCGTTTGCCACCCGGCTGGCGGCGAGTTTCGCGCGTTATCGCTGGTGCCTGAACGTCAGCGGCAAGGAATACGGCCGGGTGGACGGTCTCGCGGTCGCCACCGAGGAAGGGCCCGGCAAGATTCCCACGCAGGTGATCGTGGACGACAGTCTGGAAGTGGATCTGGCGCGCTTCGGTTTCATCACCCTGACCGTGCACCGCGGCGACAGCGAGGCGGCGTTCTACACCGCAACCTCCATCCAGAGCATTCCGGTTGAGGCTGGCGAAGGCGGCAAGTCCGCGGCGCTGTTCGGCCGCAAGCTCGCCGCACAGCTTCCCTATCTGCTGCTGGTGAGCCGGCTCGCGCATTACCTGAAAGTCATGCAGCGCGAGCATCTCGGCGCCTGGCGAAACCGCGCCGAAATCGAGAAGGAACTGGCGCAGTGGTTGCAGCAATATGTGACCGACATGGCGAACCCGGCACCGAGCGTACGCGCGCGCAGGCCGTTGCGGCAGGCCAAGATTGAAGTGGTGGAAGTGCCGGGCAAGACCGACTGGTATCTGGTCAGGCTCAACATCACGCCGCATCTGAAATACCTGGGCTCGCCGTTTTCGCTGGGCCTGTCCGGCAAGCTGGACAAGAATTGAAACACGCGCGGCATGTGGCGGAATACCGTCGTGCCGCGCCAACCGGATAAGAGAATCAGGAGGAATCAGCCATGCCTACACCCGGTCATCTCTCGCTGGTTGGCGAGACGCAGGGCGAAATCGAGGGCTCGTGCCAGATCGAGGGCCGCGAGGATTCAATTCTGGTGCAGGCATTCCGGCACATCGTGGACGTGCCTTCGGATGAGAACGGGCTGCCCAGCGGCCGTCGCGTGCACCGGCCGCTGATGATCACCAAGGACGTGGACAAGAGCAGCCCCAAGCTGTTTCAGGTGTTGTGCTCCGGCGAGCGCCTGAGTCAGGCGAAGCTCGACTGGTACCGTCTGGACGGCACCGGTGAAGAAACCCTGTTCTTTTCGGTGCTGCTGCAGAATGCGCAGATCGTGAAGATCGAATCCTGGGTGCCGGACGTGCTGGACCGCGGCAACGCCTCGTACGGCAATATGGAGAACGTGTGGTTCACGTATGAGACGATACGCTGGACCTGGGAAGAGGACGGCATCGAATACGAAGAGAACTGGGACGCGCAGGCTGGCAACAGGTGAGCGGCATGGCCGAGGAACGACTGTTCAAACGTTTGCGTCGCTGGTCCGGCGGCACCGCGGCCGGCGCGCCGGACGTGGGCGCTTACGTCGAGTCGGTGCTGGCCGACGTCAGCCGGCTTTACAACACCCGGCAGGGTTCGGTCCCCATCAGCGATGGTTACGGCCTGCCTGACATATCCAATCTGCTGGCGAGCCTGACGCCGCCGGACCTGGAGCAGATCCGCGAGGCGATCGAATCCACCACCCGGAGTTTCGAACCGCGCCTGGAGGATGTGCAGGTGACGGTGCCCGCGGAGGAAACCCTGGGCATGCTGCGGTTTTCGGTGCAGGCCAGCCTGCTGTACGAAAAGGGCGCCATGCCGCTGCGTTACCAGGTGGATATCGAGGGCGACGGACGCGTGAGCATCAGACAGTGAGCCGGACATGAAACGCGACTACTACCAGAACGAACTCTCGGCGCTGCGCGAACTGGCGACGGAATTCGCCGCCGCGCACCCGGCGCTGGCGTCGCGCCTGTCCGGGCCGAGTCCGGATCCGGATGTGGAACGCATCCTGGAAGGCGTCGCGTTCCTCACCGGACGGGTACGCGAGAAACTGGACGATGAATTCCCGGAACTGGCACAGACCCTGATCCAGCTCATCTATCCGCATTACCTGCGGCCGCTGCCCGCCAGCACCATCATCGAATTCAAGCCGCGCGACATCCTGCGCCGCAATCTGGTGATTCCGGCCGGCACCTACCTCGATTCCACGGAGATCAGGAACACCAGTTGCCGCTTCCGCACCTGTTACGAAGTGCGGGTGTCGCCGCTCAGTCTGACGCGGGTGCAGGGCCAGGAGCGCAGCGCCGGCCGGCGCGCGGTGGAGCTGACGCTGCAACTCAACGGCGTGAATCTGGCGCAATGGGAGGCGGATCGCCTGCCGTTTTACATTGGTGGCGATTTCGCGGGTGCCGCGGACCTGTACATGCTGTTGAACCAGTACCTGGAACGCGTGGTGCTGGTGAGCGACAACAATGAATTCGCATTGCCCGCTTCCGCTCTGCAACCGATGGGGCTCGACGACAGTCAGGCCATGTTGCCGCGTTCGGCCAGTGCGTTGCCGGCATTCGGCCTGTTGCAGGAATACTTCCTGCTCAAGGAAAAATTCCTGTTCCTGGAATTGCGACACCTGGATCGCTGGCAGCCGCGTGGCAGCGGCAACCAGTTCCAGATCCGCTTCGAGTTCAAGCCCACCGATTTGCGCTTTCCGCCGGTGGAGCGCGAGCGCTTCATCCTGCATGCCACGCCGGCGGTGAACCTGTTCCGGCACGACGCGGATCCGATTCTGCTCAATCACCGTCGCGCCGAAGTGCGGGTGCGGCCGGCCGGCGAGAACGACGGCAACATCGAGGTCTATTCGGTGGACGAAGTGATCGGCCACACGCGCGGTTCCGCACTGCGCCAGGAATACAAGCCGATCAATCTGTACGGCGCGAGCGGCAGCCGCGATCCCTATTACGACATGCGCTTCATGACCGCGGCGGAAGGCGGACGTGCCGAGCCACACCTGCTGGTGGCCTATCCGCCCGGTGTGGAACTGCCGGCGCAGCAGACCCTGATTCTGGGGCTGACGTGCAGCAACGGGCATCTGCCCGCGCAACTGCGACCCGGCGACATTTCGCGTTCCACCAGCGGCACCTCGGACATGATTTCGTTCAGCAACGTGTTGCCGCCCGCGGACAGCGCGGACCCGCCCATGGGCGAAGCGGTGCTGTGGCGGTTGTTGTCGCACCTGTCGCTCAACTTCCTGCCGATCGCCGACGCCGAGACCCTGCAGGCATTGTTGCGCCTGTATGTAGCGCAAGGCGGTGCGCAATCGCCGCGCGAGGTCGCCAATCAGCGTCGCATCACCGCGATTTCGCAGGTCGAGGTCAAGGCGGCGGACCGGCTGCTCGGCGGCAGCATCGTGCGCGGCCAGGAGATCCACGTGACCCTGCGTCAGGATCATTTTGCTTCGCCCGGCGACCTGTACCTGTTTGGTGCGATCCTGGATCGGGTGCTGGCGACGTTCGCAACACTCAACAGTTTCACTGCATTTTCAGTCAGGGATGAACAAACCGGAAGCGTTTACACATGGCAACCGAGACTCGGCAAGCGACCGCTGATCTAGAGCAGGAGCTCGTCGCCAACGGCCGGGAGTACGATTTCTTCCAGGCCGTGCGACTGCTCGCGCGCCTGCCGGATGCGGACGGCGGCACGCGCTTCCGTCCGCAACTCAGTCTGGAGCGCGGCGAGGCGGACATCGCCGAAGTACGCCGCCGGGAGGACGGTGGCTACGAACTCGCGCCCACGTTCATGGCCCTGTATGGCGTGTCCTCGCCGCTGCCGGTGTGGTACACCGCGGAATTGCTGGAAGACGAGTGGAACGATCAGCATGCGCCGCGCGACATGCTGGACATGCTGCACCAGCAAATCTATCCGCTGCTGTACGGGGCGTGGCGCAAATACCGGTTCGCGCTCAATGCCATCGAAGGCGACGCCGACTCCTACTGGGGCATGCTGTTCGCGTTCATGGGTTTGTATGAGCCGCAGGTGCGTGCCCGCGCGCCGGAAGCGGCACGCCTGCTGCGTTATGCCAGCCTGTTCAGTCGTCAGGTGCGCAGCGCCGCGGCGCTGGAGGCGATCCTGCGCGGCGCACTGGGCGGACCTGACGTGGAAGTGGTGCAGTGCGTGAAGCGTCAGGCGCAGATTCCGGTTGCGCAACGCGCCAGTCTGGGATACAGCGGTTGCCTTCTGGGCGAGGACAGCGTGTTGGGCGAGCGCATCGAGGATCGTTGCGGGAAATTCCAGGTCCGCATTGGCCCGGTGGATGCCGAAACCTTCAGTGCGGCCCTGCGCGAGGATGGACTGGTGGCGCGCGTCAGACGGGTGTGCGCCTGTTTTCTGGTGCAGCCGCTGGAATGCGAACTGGTGCTGATTCTGGCGCCGGAAGTCGCGCAGCCCGGCACGCTGGGCGGCAGCGACTGGAGCCGGCTCATGGGTTTCAGCGAGTTCGCCACGCTCGGGCAGGATGCCTGGCTGTTTGACGGCAGCAATTCGTCGGAACTGGAAATCACGCTGGCGTTGTAATCTATCACGACATGGCCGGACCGATACGATGAGGGTCAGGCAGGAGGAACGAAGTGGCCACACCGACATTCAGCTTTGAGAGCGCAGCGTATGCGCAGCATCCGTTCCGGGTCGTGGACTTCCAGGGCACCGAGCAACTCAATGCCGTGTACCGTTTCGAGATCCGCCTCAAGGTGGATGAGGCGGAAAGCGTGGACTTGAAGGACCTGTTGAGCAATCCGGCCAGCCTGATCCTGCAACACGACAAGGCAAAATACTGTTTCCACGGCCTGTTGGCGAGCGCGGAACGCGAGCAGACGGCGGGCGGCTATCATTTTTTCCGT
>DASSRV010000094.1:0-7478 GCA_035701605.1 Gammaproteobacteria bacterium | reverse complement strand
GTGCGTGGGCGAGACCCTGGCGCAGCGCGAGGCGGGCGAGACCCACGCGGTGGTCGGTGGCCAGCTCAAGGCGGTGCTGGACGCGGCCAGCGTGGCGGCCTTCGCCACGGCGGTGGTGGCCTATGAGCCGGTGTGGGCCATCGGCACCGGCCGCACCGCCAGCCCCGAACAGGCCCAGGACGTGCATGCCTTCGTGCGTGCCAGGGTGCGGGGTGAAGATGCTAAAATAGCCGATTCGCTGCAATTGCTTTATGGCGGCAGCGTCAAGGCGTCCAATGCCGCCGAGCTGTTCCGCATGCCGGACATTGACGGCGGCCTGGTGGGTGGCGCTTCGCTGGATGCCGGCGAGTTCCTGGCCATCTGCAAGGCGGCGGGTTGATTCATTTTCTGGAGCGTTCCGGGTTTTTATGCTGTATACCATCCTTGAAATCATTCTGGTCTTCGTCGCGGTCGCGCTGATCATGCTGATCCTCTTGCAACAGGGCAAGGGCGCCGACGCCGGCGCGGCCTTCGGCAGCGGCGCGTCCGGCACCGTGTTTGGTGCGGCCGGTTCCGCAAACTTCCTGAGCCGCAGCACCGGAGTGCTGGCGACGCTGTTCTTCATTCTGGCGCTGACCATGGCGTATCTCGCGCGCCACGGCACCCAGGCACCGAAAAGCGTGGTCGAGCGCGCCGCGGCCGAGCAGCAGGCCACGCCTGCGCCGGGCAAATCCCAGGGCAAGCCCGCCACCGGCAACACCAAGCCGCTGGCAGCGGATCAGCCGCAGAAACCCGCACCCGCGAGCGGCAAGCCCGGCAACTGAGCGGCGCGCGTCGCTTTTTGCGTGCGGCATACGTTAAAATTGATTGTCTTTGTCGCCGGGCCGCAATCCGGCAGTCGAAGCGCTGCCGACGTGGTGGAATTGGTAGACACGCTACCTTGAGGTGGTAGTGGGTAAAACCGTGGGAGTTCGAGTCTCCCCGTCGGCACCAGATCCCGCGGCGCCAGGCCGCAGTGCGAAAGGGCTCACAGATTCATTGCGCACGGGAAGGAGCACATGCTCGAGAATTACGTTCCGATCCTCCTGTTCCTGATTCTCGGCGGCGCCTTCGGTTGCGTGCTGGTGGGAGCCGGATTTCTCGTGAGCTGGATGCTCGGCATCCGCAAACCCGACCCCGAAAAGCTGTCCGCCTATGAATGCGGCTTCGAGCCCTTCGAGGACAGCCGCATGAAATTCGACGTGCGCTATTACCTCGTCGCCATCCTGTTCATCATCTTCGATCTCGAAATCGCGTTCCTGTTTCCCTGGGCGGTCGCGCTGCACGGCATCGGCCTGTTCGGCTTCTTCGCCATGGCGGTGTTCCTTGCCATCCTGGTGGTGGGCTTCGTCTATGAATGGAAGAAGGGAGCGCTGGAATGGGAGTGAACGGGGCGGTCGCCGAAAAAGGCTTCGTCACCACCAGCGTGGACGCGGTGGTGAACTGGGCGCGTACCGGCTCGCTGTGGCCGATGACGTTTGGTCTGGCCTGCTGTGCGGTGGAAATGATGCACGCGGGCGCGGCGCGCTATGACCTGGATCGTTTCGGCGTGATCTTCCGCCCCAGTCCGCGCCAGTCCGACGTGATGATCGTGGCCGGCACGCTGGTCAACAAGATGGCGCCGGCCCTGCGCAAGGTGTACGACCAGATGGCCGAACCGCGCTGGGTGATTTCCATGGGTTCCTGCGCCAACGGCGGCGGTTATTACCATTATTCCTATTCCGTGGTGCGCGGCTGCGACCGCATCGTGCCGGTGGACGTGTACGTGCCCGGCTGTCCACCCAGTGCCGAACAGCTTCTGTATGGAATCATCCAGTTGCAGAAGAAAATCCGGCGCACCAACACCATCGCGCGTTGACAAGGGTCAGCCTGATGAATGCCGCCACCGACAAACTCGCCGGCCAGGTCCAGACGCGCTTCGGCAAGGCCGTGACACGGCTTGCGGGCAGCGGCGATGAAACCGGGTTCGAGGTGCCGGCCGCGCGACTGCTGGAAGTGTGCCGCGCGCTGCGCGACGAACCCGAATTCCGTTTCGAACAGTTGATGGATGTCTGCGGCGTGGACTACCTCGGCTTCGGCGAGGCCGAGTGGCAGACGCAGAACGCCACCCGCAGCGGTTTCAGCCGCGGCGTGAATCGTGAAGCGGGCAGCGCCGGGGAAACCGGGCAGCGGCGGTTCGCCGTGACCTACCACCTGCTGTCCGTGTCGCTGAATCGGCGCTTGCGTCTGCGCGTGTTCTGCAACGAAGGCGAGCCGCCCATGCTCGATTCGCTGGTGGAGGTCTGGGCTTCCGCCAACTGGTTCGAACGCGAGGCGTTCGATCTCTACGGCATCCTGTTCAGCGGTCATCCCGACATGCGCCGCATCCTCACCGACTACGGTTTCGTGGGCCACCCGTTCCGCAAGGACTTCCCGCTGTCCGGCAACGTCGAGGTGCGTTACGACCCGGAGAAGAAGCGCGTGGTGTACGAACCGGTGAGCATCGAGCCGCGCGTGCTGGTGCCGCGCGTGATCCGCGAGGACGCGCGCTACGAGGACGCCTTCAAGGAGGCATCGAAGCATGCCTGAAATCCAGAATTTCACCATGAACTTCGGTCCCCAGCACCCGGCCGCGCACGGTGTGCTGCGCCTGGTGCTGGAGATGGACGGCGAGATCATCACCAAGGCCGACCCGCACATCGGGCTGTTGCATCGCGCCACAGAGAAACTGGTCGAGAGCAAGCCGTTCAACCAGAGCATCGGCTACATGGACCGGCTCGATTACGTGTCCATGATGTGCAACGAGCATGCCTACGTGATGGCGATCGAGAAGCTGCTCGGCATCACGCCGCCGATCCGTGCGCAGTACATCCGCGTCATGTACGACGAGCTGACCCGCATCACCAACCACCTGCTGTGGCTGGGCGCGCACAGTCTCGACATCGGCGCCATGACCGTATTCCTGTACTGCTTCCGCGAGCGTGAAGACATCATGGACATGTACGAGGCGGTGTCCGGCGCGCGCATGCACGCGACCTATTACCGCCCCGGAGGCGTGTACCGCGACCTGCCCGAGCGCATGCCGCAGCACCAGCAGTCGCGCTTCCGCAGCAAGCGCGACATGCAGCGTTTCAACCGCGCACGCGACGGTTCGCTGCTGGACTTCATCGAGGATTTCACCCGCCGCTTCCCGAAGTGCATCGGGGAATACGAGGTCCTGCTCACCGAGAACCGCATCTGGAAGCAGCGCACGGTCGGCATCGGCGTGGTGTCGCCGGAACGCGCCTTGCAACTCGGCTTCAGCGGTCCGATGCTGCGCGGTTCCGGCATCGAATGGGATTTGCGCAAGAAGCAGCCTTATGACGTCTATGATCGGCTGGATTTCGACATCCCGGTGGGCGTCAACGGCGACTGCTACGACCGCTACCTGGTGCGCATCGAGGAAATGCGCCAATCCAACCGGATCGTCAAACAGTGCATCGAATGGCTGCGCGCCAATCCCGGCCCGGTGTGGCTGGACGACCACAAGGTTACGCCGCCGCGCCGCGAACAGATGAAGTCGGACATGGAATCGCTGATTCACCACTTCAAGTACATGACGGAAGGCTATTGCGTGCCGGAAGGCGAGGTGTACTCGGCCATCGAACATCCCAAGGGCGAGTTCGGCATCTACCTGATCTCGGACGGCGCCAACAAGCCGTTCCGGGTCAAGATCCGCGCCGCCGGTTTTGCGCATCTCGCGGCACTCGACGAGATGGTGCGCGGCCACATGCTGCCGGACCTCGTGTCCATCATCGGCACCCAGGACATCGTGTTTGGCGAGGTGGATCGCTGATGGACAAGCAAACGAACCCTTCGTTGCTCTCGGCACACGCCCGCAAGCTGATTGACGCGGCGATCGGCAAGTACCCGGAAGGCCGGCAGCGCTCCGCGGTGTTCACCGCGCTGCGCGAGGCGCAGCACGAAAACAACGGCTACCTCACCGTTGAGCTCATGGACGCGGTGGCCGACTACCTCGGCCTTGAGCCCATCAAGGTGTACGAGGTTGCCACTTTTTATTCCATGTTCGAGACCCGGCCGGTCGGGCGCCACAGTATCTCCGTGTGCACCAACATCTCCTGCATGTTGCGCGGCGCCGATGACATCGTCGCCCACATCGAGAAGAAGCTGGGCGTGAAGACCGGCGAGAGCACGCCGGACGGCCGTTATTACCTCAAGTGCGAGGAAGAATGCCTCGCGGCCTGTGCCGGCGCGCCGATGATGATGGTGGACCACAAGTTCCATGAGAACCTGACGCCCGAGAAAGTGGACAAGATTCTGGAGGACCTGAAGTGAGCCTCACGCTGAATCAGGTCTGCTTCCGCACCCTGCAATTTGCCAGCCAGCCCTGGTCGCTGGAGAACTATCTCAAGGTGGACGGCTACAAGGCGTGGAAGAAGATTCTCAAGGAGAAGCTCACGCCCGAGCAGGTGGTGGAGGAGATCAAGGCTTCCGGCCTGCGCGGTCGCGGCGGCGCGGGATTCCCGACCGGCACCAAGTGGAGTTTCATGCCGAAGAACCCCACCGGGCCGTCCTACGTGGTCTGCAATTCGGACGAATCCGAACCGGGTACCTGCAAGGACCGCGACTTCCTGCGCTTCAATCCTCATGCGTTGATCGAAGGCATGGCGATTGCCTGCTACGCCATGCGCAGCAATACCGGCTACAACTACATCCGCGGCGAATTCATGGATGAACCTTACACGCGCTTCGAGCAGGCGCTCAAGGAAGCCTACGAGGCCGGCTATCTCGGCAGGAACATCCTGGGTTCCGGCGTGAACGTGGACATCCACGCGCATCTCGGCGCCGGCGCGTATATATGTGGCGAGGAAACCGCGCTCCTGGATTCGCTGGAAGGCAAGAAGGGCTGGCCGCGATTCAAGCCGCCGTTCCCGGCCAATTTCGGCGCCTTCGGCCGGCCCACCACGGTCAACAACACCGAAACCTTCGCGTCTGCGCCGAGCATCATGCTCAACGGCGGCAAATGGTTCGCCGATCTCGGCAAACCCAACAACGGCGGCACCAAGATCTTCTCGGTGAGCGGGCACGTGGAAAAGCCCGGCAATTTCGAGATTCCGCTCGGCACGCCGTTCAAGGATCTGCTGGAACTGACCGGCGGCGTGTGGAAGGGCCGCAAGCTCAAGGCGGTGATTCCGGGCGGCGTGTCCGCGCCGGTGTTGCCGGCCGAGGCCATGCTGGCCTGCACCATGGACTTCGATTCGCTGCGCAGCGCCGGCACCATGCTGGGCTCGGGCGCGGTGGTGGTGATGGACGACACCACCTGCATGGTGCGGATGCTGGAGCGTGCCTCGCGCTTTTTCTATTCCGAATCCTGCGGCCAGTGCACGCCCTGCCGTGAAGGCACCGGCTGGATGCACCGCGTGATTTCCCGCATTGAGCGCGGCCAGGGACGACAGGAAGACCTGGACATGCTGGTGGACGTGTCGAAGAAGATCGAGGGCCACACCATTTGCGCGTTCGGCGACGCGGCGGCGTGGCCGGTACAGAGCTTCATCAAGCATTTCCGCGCCGAATTCCAGTATCACATTGATCACGGTTGCTGCATGGTGGGCCCCGGCGCCCGTCGGCAGGCGGCCTGAGCGCGTGGCATCAAGCGAAACGAACATGGCTGAAGAACTGGTCAACATCGAAATAGACGGCAAGCCGGTCAAGGCGCACAAGGGCGAGATGATCATTCGCGCCGCGGACCGCGAAGGCGTGTACATCCCGCGCTTCTGCTATCACGAAAAGCTGTCGGTGGCCGCGAACTGCCGCATGTGCCTGATCGAGGCCGAGAAGGCCCCCAAGCCCTTGCCGGCCTGTGCCACGCCGGTGGCGGAGGGCATGAAAATCTTCACGCGCTCTGTCAAGGCGCTGGCTGCGCAGCGCGCGGTCATGGAATTCCTGCTCATCAATCATCCGCTGGACTGTCCGGTGTGCGATCAGGGCGGCGAATGCGAATTGCAGGACCTGGCCATGGGCTATGGTCGCGACATCGCGCGCTATTCCGAACGCAAGCGCGTCATCAGGGACGAGAACATCGGTCCGTTGATTTCCACCTTCATGACGCGCTGCATCTATTGCACGCGCTGCGTGCGCTTCGGCCAGGAAATCGCCGGCATCCAGGAACTGGGCGACACCGGTCGCGGCGAACATTCCCGCATCGGCACCTACATCGGCCGCAGCGTGGACCACGAGCTGTCGGGCAACGTGATTGACCTGTGCCCGGTCGGCGCGCTCAATTCCAGGCCCTTCAAGATGCACGGACGCGGCTGGGAAATGACCCAGTTTGCCACCGTGTCCCCGCATGACTGCGTGGGTTCGAATCTGTACGGCCACGTGTTGCGCGGTGAAGTGAAGCGGGTAGTGCCGCAGCCGAATGAAGCGGTCAATGAGAACTGGATTTCCGACCGCGATCGCTTCAGTTACGCCGGCATCGCGAGCAGCGACCGGTTGGAACATCCCATGGTCCGGGAGCACAACGGTTGGCGCGAAGTGAGCTGGGAAGCGGCACTGGAGACCGCGATCAATGCGTTGCGTGCGGTAAATGGCGATGCCGGCGTACTGGCTTCGCCCGGTTCCAGCGTGGAAGAACTGTATCTTCTGCAGAAACTCGCGCGCGGCCTTGGCATCCACAACATTGACACGCGCGTACGCCAGACGGATTTCCGTGACGATGCGCACGAGCCCCTGTTCCCGTGGCTGGGCCAGTCAATCGAGGACATCGAACGGCTCGACGCCGCGTTCGTCATTGGTGCCAACATCCGCAAGGACGTGCCGATGCTGGCGCATCGCCTGCGCAAGGCGGCATTGAAGGGCGCGGCGGTGATGTTCCTGAACCCGCGCCGCCATGAATTGCTGTTCCCGGTCGCGGCTTACCTGAATCCCGGCAGCGTCGGCATGGTGGCGGCGCTGGCCGCGGTTTTGAAGGCCACCGGCAAGAAAGTTCCCGCACACCTCAAGGACTGCGTCGCAGCACAGACCCCATCCGAGGAGCACCAGTGCGTGGCGGCGCAGCTTGCCGACGGCGAGCGGCGCAGCATTCTGCTCGGCCGCCTGGCGTTGTCGCATCCGGCGTATGCCGATTTGCGCGCGCTGGCCGCGGCACTGGCGGAAGCCACCGGTGCGACGCTCGGTTATATCAGTGACGGTGCAAACAGTGCGGGCGCCTGGCTGGCCGGTGCGCTGCCGCATCGCCTGCCGGGCGGCAAGGCGGCGGACAGTACCGGCCTCGATGCGCAACGCATGCTGGCCGAACCGCGCAAGAGCTATCTGGTGATGGGGCTCGAACCCGAACTGGACTGCGCGGACAGTGCCGTGGCACTCGCCGCACTCAAGGCGGCGCAGAACGTGGTGCTGGTCACGCCGTTTGTGACACCCGCCATGCGCGAATACGCGAGCGTGCTGTTGCCGACCGCGACCTTTGGCGAGACCTCGGGCAG
>DASSRV010000093.1:0-5753 GCA_035701605.1 Gammaproteobacteria bacterium | reverse complement strand
ATCAATTGCCTGAGCACCGAGCGCTCGCGCACGATATCGGCATAGGCGCGCACGTTGGCGGCGGTCGGCGTGTCGCGCGCCAGCGTCGCCAGGTAGGCAAGGCCGCCGGCCTGATCCAGCAGGTTGCGGGCTTGCAGCCATTCCGCCAGCGTCACCGCGTCGAAGGGCGTGTCGCGCTCGGTCAGTTCGGTGATGGCGCGGAACAGCAGGCGGTGGTCGTGGCGGTAGAAGTCGTCTTCCACCAGGCGATCCGCGATCTGCTCCCAGGTGGCGTTGTCCAGCATCAGGCCGCCCAGTACCGCCTGCTCCGCCTCCACGGAATGCGGCGGCACGCGCACGGCGTCGAGCGCCGCGGCGGCGGAGGAATCAATCGGTTTGACGGCTCCCGGCATGTGGCTGGATCGGCTGGCTGGTGAATGAAACTCTAAGCGAGCACATCGTTTGCGGCAAGTCGCATGGTGGCAGGCCGCGCGGTTCCTGAAAACGAACGCGGGAGCCGAGGCTCCCGCGCGCAACTGGACAAAAAACGCCCAGTTATTCTTCCGCGATCACCACCACCGTGACTTCCACATTCACGTCGGTGTGCAGGTGCAGTTCCACCTTGTGTTCGCCGGCCACCCGGATCGGGCCTTGCGGCATGCGCACTTCCTTGCGCTCGATCTTCAAGCCGGCATTGTTGAAGGCTTCCGCGATGTCCACGGTGCCGATCGAGCCGAACAGCTTGCCTTCCTGACCGGCCTTCGCGGTGATGGTGACGCTCTTGCCTTCCAGCTCGGCCCTGCGCGCGCCGGCACGTGTCAATTGGTCGGCGGCTTCCTTCTCGAGCTCGGCGCGGCGCGCTTCGAACTCGGCCAGGTTCTTCGGCGTGGCGGCCTTGGCCTTGCCGTGCGGAATCAGGAAATTGCGGCCGTAGCCGGGACGTACCTTGACCTTGTCGCCCAGGTTGCCCAGGTTCTCGACCTTCTGCAGCAGAATGACTTCCATGGGATTGCCTCCGCTCAGTGCTGGTCGGTGTAGGGCAGGAGCGCCAAGAAGCGCGCCCGCTTGACCGCGAGCGACAACTGACGCTGGTAGAACGAGCGCGTGCCGGTGATGCGGCTCGGCACGATCTTGCCGGTTTCGGTGATGTAGGCCTTGAGTGTGGCCAGATCCTTGTAATCAATTTCCTTGACGTTCTCGGCCGTGAAACGGCAGAACTTGCGGCGACGGAAAAAACGTGACATGGGTGTGTTCCTCGATCCGGTTCGGGGTTATTCGGCGTCGGCGCGCGCTTCATCTGCGTCGCGCTCGCCGTTGTCGTCACTGCCGCGCTCGTCACTGTCAAAGCGCTCGGCGCGCTCTTCCTTCTCGTCCTTGGGCTTGAGCAGCGGCGAGGCTTCGGTCACCGCTTCATCGCGGCGCATCACCATGTGACGCAGCACCGCGTCGTTGAAACGGAAGGCTCCGACCAGTTCGTCGAGGGTGGCCTGGCCGCACTCAATGTTCATGAGCACGTAATGGGCCTTGTGCATCTTGGCGATGGGGAACGCGAGCTGGCGGCGGCCCCAGTCTTCGAGGCGATGGATCTTGCCGCCCTCGCCCTCGATCATCGAGCGGTAACGCTCGGTCATCGCGGGCACCTGCTCGCTCTGGTCAGGGTGGACCAGAAACACGATTTCATAGTGTCTCAAGAGAAACTCCTTGTGGACTGACGGCCCCCCGTCATGGCGGTGGGGCAAGGCTCCCGGCGGGGCCGGAAGAGCCGTGTATTATGCCGGAAGCCGGGACGGCTTGCAAATTCAGCGGCTTAGAAGCATTTTCCGGGGCCGGCTGGTGGCCGGTTCCTGATGAGGAGCGGCTTCGTTACCTCCCGTCACTCCGGCGGATACCTGCAATGTAGGGCGGGTTAGCGAAGCGTAACCCGCCGTAGTGGCTTATGTGGCGGAATACGCTCCGCTATTCCGCCCTACATGTCCGCCGGTATGACGAAGAATCAAGCGCCTTGCTGGCTGATACCAATCAAATGTAGGGCGGGTTAGCGAAGCGTAACCCGCCGTAATGTCTTGTGTGGCGGAATATGCTCCGCTATTCCGCCCTACACGTCCGTCACTCCGGCGGATACCTACAATGTAGGGCGGGTTAGTGAAACGTAACCCGCCGCAATGGCTTGTGTGGCGGAATACGCTCCGCTATTCCGCCCTACACGTCCGCCGGTATGACGAAGAATCAAGCGCCTTGCTGGCTGATACCAATCAAATGTAGGGCGGGTTAGCGAAGCGTAACCCGCCGCGATGGCTTATGTGGCGGAAGACGCTCCGCTATTCCGCCCTGTGCCCTGCCGCTGCCGCAGCGCTTCAAACAGCGCCACCCCGGTCGCCACGGACACGTTCAGGCTTTCAATGCCGCCCGCCATCGGAATTCTGGCCAGGAAATCGCATTCGGCCTTGGTCAGGCGCCGCAACCCGCCGCCCTCTGCCCCCATGACGACGGCGAGCGGGCCCTTGAGATCGAGTTCGTACAGCGTCTGATCGGCCTCGCCGGCGAAACCCACCAGCCAGATATTGCGTTCTTTCAACTCGCGCAAGCTCCGCGTAAGATTGGTGACCTGAAAGAACGGCGTCATTTCCGCCGCGCCGGCCGCGGCCTTGCGCGCCACGGGCGTGAGATCGGCGGCCCGGTCGCGCGGCGCAATCACGGCGTGCACACCTGCGGCATTCGCGCTGCGCAGGCAGGCACCGAGATTGTGCGGATCGGTGACGCCATCCAGCACCAGCAGGAACGGCGGCACGGCGAGCCCGTCCAGCAGTGCAGCCAGATCATGCTCGTCACCGCTTTGCGCGGCGGCAGCCTCCGCGATCACGCCCTGATGCCGACCGTGACCGGCAAGCTGATCCAGGGCTTCGCGCGAGGTACGCCGTACCGTAACTTGCTGCGCCGCGGCGACAGCCAACAGGGCTTCCAGCCGTGCGTCGTGACGGCTTTCCAGCACCCACAGACTGTGCACCGGGCGCTGCTGCTCGAACAGCGCCTGCACGGCATGCAGGCCGTACACCTGCTGGCTGTCGTTCACCGTTTGCGCCCCTTCCTGCCACGCGGTTTGCGCGTCACGGGTTTCTTGCTGACCGCCGTCGCGCGCGGCGCGCCCAGCAGCTCGAAATCAATCTTGCGCTCATCCAGGTTCACGGCCGCCACGCGCACTTTCACCTTGTCGGTCAGGCGGTACACCCGGCCGCTGCGCTCGCCCACCATGCGATGTCCGGCGGAATCATGTGTGTAGTAATCGTTAGGGAGCGCTGTGACGTGCACCAGACCCTCGATGTAAAGCTCGTCCAGTTGCACGAACAGGCCGAACGGCGTAACCCCGGTGATGATGCCGGCAAATTCCTCGCCCACCCGATCCTTCATGTAATCCGCCTTCAGCCACGCGACCGCATCGCGGGTGGCTTCGTCGGCGCGGCGTTCGGCCATGGAGCAGTGACTGCCGAGACTGTCCATCTGCATGGGCGAATACAGAAAATTCTTCAGCGTGCCGCCACGCAGCACGTGGCGGATGGCGCGGTGCACCAGCAGATCGGGATAGCGGCGGATCGGTGACGTGAAGTGCGCATAGGACTCCAGCGCCAGTCCGAAATGGCCGATGTTGTGTGGGCTGTACACCGCCTGCGCCAGCGAGCGCAGCAATACGGTCTCGATCAGGCTCTTGTCGGCACGCTGCTGCACCTTCGCCAGCAACTTTGCGTAATGCGCGGCCTGCGGCTGCTCGCCGCCGCCCAGCGTCAGGCCCACGGTGTGCAGGAAGCTGCGCAATTCGGTGAGCTTGTCGGCATTCGGCCCGTCGTGCACGCGGTACAGCGTCGGCATGCGGTGCTTGTGCAGGAATTTCGCGGCTTCCACGTTGGCCGAGATCATGCACTCCTCGATTAGCCGGTGCGCGTCGTTGCGACGTACCGGCTCGATGCGCAGGATGCGGCGATCGTCCCCGAACACGATGCGCGTCTCGGTGCTGTCAAAATCAATCGCGCCGCGGCGGGCGCGCGCCTTTGCCAGCACGCCGTACAAGGCATGCAGCGCCTCGAGCTGCGGCACGCGCGCGGCGTGCTGGCGATGCAGCTTTGCATCCCGCTGCACCAGGATGCCGGCCACCTGGGTATAGGTGAGCCGCGCGTGGGAACGCATCACCGCTTCATGGAAGGTGGAGCGCGTCACCTCACCCTGCGCATTGACCCGCATGTCGCAGGCCATGCACAACCGGTCCACCGCCGGATTGATGGAGCACAGTCCGTTGGACAGGGCTTCCGGCAGCATCGGGATTACCCGGTCTGGGAAATACACCGACGTGCCGCGGTTGCGCGCCTCGAGATCGAGCGCGCTGCCGGGTTGCACGTAATGCGCGACGTCCGCGATGGCGACAATGAGCCGGAAGCCGCCGCGCACCGGTTCGCAGTAAACGGCGTCGTCAAAATCGCGCGCATCCTCGCCGTCAATCGTCACCAGCGGCAGGCCACGCAGGTCGAGCCGATCGCGTTTCGCCGCATCCGGCACCTCGACGCCGAACGCCTTGAGATCCTGCATCACATCCGCCGGCCAGCCATGCGGCAACCCGTGTGCGTGGATCGCCAGTTCCACTTCCATGCCCGGCGCGTGCCGCTCGCCCAGTATCCTCGCCACG
Source organism: Gammaproteobacteria bacterium (assembly GCA_035701605.1). Taxonomy (GTDB): domain Bacteria; phylum Pseudomonadota; class Gammaproteobacteria; order Natronospirales; family REEB76; genus DASSKW01. Next base: position 1,105 of record DASSRV010000093.1, on the reverse strand, counting down.
CGTCCGACCGCCTCGCTTTGCTTGTCCGGCTGACGCAGCAGTTCCACGACCACCATCTGGCCGTGGCGGGCCTGATCGCGTTCCATCGTCGGCACCAGCACGCGGTGTGCAATGCGCGGGTTGTCCGGAATCACGAAACTGACGCCGTGCTCCGACACGAAGCGGCCGGCGAGTTCGTGGGTATTGCGCTCCAGCACGTCTACCAGCGAGCCCTCGGGCCGGCCGCGTGCGTCCTCGCCCTGCACGCGTACCACCGCGCGGTCGCCGTGAATCAGGGAACGCATCTGGCGTGGCGGCAGGAACACGTCGTCGCCGCCTTCATCCGGCTTGAGGAAACCGAAGCCGTCGCGGTGCCCGATCACCGTGCCGGCCACCAGCGCCAATCGCTTCACCAGACAGTATTCACCGCGCCGATTCTGCACCAGTTGACCGTCGCGCAGCATGGCACCGAGCCGGCGGCTCAGGGCCTCGATATCCACCGTATCGCGCAGGCCGAGGCCGCGCGCCAGCGCCTCGAACTGTTGCGGCCGGCCGGCCTGTTCCAGCCAGTCGAGAATCGCCTCGCGGCTTTGGATGGGACGCGCGTACTTGCGCGCTTCGCGCTCCGCGAACGGATCGCGGGCGGCAGGTTTGCGTGCCCGCTTTGCGGGCCTGGAAGTCTTTTTGTTCATGGATTGCGCGACATTGACACAACTGGGCACTGCCGGTAAAGTGCCGGCCTCTCCGGCGGGACGGTTACCGCCCCGGACACCTGCCCAGGTGGCGGAATTGGTAGACGCACTAGTTTCAGGTACTAGCGGGTAACACCGTGGAGGTTCGAGTCCTCTCCTGGGCACCAGCCTCGTTAAAACACATCTTCATTCGCACAGAACCATCCCTGGTATAGTTGCCGGCCCTGTCATCCCTGACAGGGCGTTCAGCCGGACGCGAGCTGGGCTCGCGTTAAATTCACCGGCTTCACCCTCTCCTGGGCACCAGCTCAATCCGTTATTTATTTCTCATTCACAGAACCTTCCCTGGTATGGTTGCCGGCCCTGTCATCCCTGACAGGGCGTTCAGCCGGACGCGAGCTATGCTCGCGTTAAATTCACCGGCTTCACCCTCT
>DASSRV010000092.1:0-5445 GCA_035701605.1 Gammaproteobacteria bacterium | reverse complement strand
CTCGATCTGCATGTATTGCTTGAGCAAGCGGTTGACGTCCTGGACCTGGGTGCCGGAGCCGGCTGCGATACGACGGCGGCGTGAGCCATTGAGGATATCCGGTTTGCGACGCTCCTTCGCGGTCATGGAGTTGATGATGGCGATCTGGCGGCGCAGATCCTTGTCGTTGAATTGATTCCTTGCCTGCTCGGGTATGCGCCCCGCGCCGGGGAGTTTGTCCAGCAACGCCGTCATGCCGCCCATGTTCTGCATCTGCTGCAACTGGTCGCGGAAATCCCCGAGATCGAAGCCTTTGCCTTTCTTGAGTTTGTCGGCCAGTATCGCGGCCTTGGCCTGGTCCACCTGCTGCTGGGCCTGTTCGACCAACCCCAACACGTCACCCATGCCGAGGATGCGCGACACGATGCGTCCGGCGTCGAACGCTTCCAGTGCCGCGGTCTTTTCCCCGACACCCATGAATTTGATGGGAGCGCCGGTCAATTCGCGTGCCGACAAGGCCACGCCGCCGCGCGCATCGCCATCCGCCTTGGTCAGCACGATCCCGGTGAGCGGCAGTGCTGCACCGAAAGCGGCGGCCGCCCTGGCCGCATCCTGACCTGCCATGGCATCCACCACGAACAGGGTTTCCGCCGGCCGCACCGCAGCGTGGATGCGCTGCGCTTCCTGCATCATGTCCGCATCCACGTGCAGACGCCCGGCAGTGTCCACAATCAGCACGTCGTGAAGTCGCTTGCGTGCCTCTTCCAGTGCGTGCTGCGCAATCGTCACCGGCTCATCGCTCTCCGGACTGAAACACGCGACCTCGATCTCATCTGCCAGGCGCTGCAACTGCTCGCGCGCCGCGGGCCGATACACGTCGCAACTCACCAGCAATACACGCTTGCCCTCACGCTCGGACAAAAGCCGCGCGAGTTTCGCCGCGCTGGTGGTCTTGCCGGCACCCTGCAAACCGGCCAGCAGGATGACGGCCGGCGGATTGACGTTCAATCTGAGCGCGGTCTCGCCCTCGCCCATCACGCGCAGCAATTCATCGTGCACGATCTTGATGAACGCCTGGCCCGGCGTCAGGCTTTTCAGGACTTCCGCGCCCAGCGCGCGTTCGCGCGCCTGCTCGGTGAAGGCTTTCGCCACCGGCAGGGCGACATCCGCTTCGAGCAGCGCCATGCGCACGTCGCGCAGGGCGTCGCGGATATTGGCCTCGGTCAGCCGGCCACTGCCGCGCAGAGCATTCAGCGTGCGGCCAAGACGTTCGCTCAGGGAATCAAACATGGGAATGTGAAAATAAAGCGTGAGCTGGGAATGGCAACATGAATCTGTCTCAAAATTATCCAACCGTCCGTGTTGAGCCCTTCGACAAACTCAGGACGGGCGAAGTCAAAATACATAAAACCATAAGTTTGGCTCCCTTCGACTTCGCGCCTGCGGCGCTACACTCAGAGCCTGCTCCGGACCTGATCCGGGCGCGAACGGAATCTTGAGCGCGGCGCTACGCTCAGAGCCTGCCCCGGACTTGATCAGGGGGCAAACGGAGTTTGAGATTCATTATATATTGAACACCTCACCGCCCTTGAGGCAGCGGATCCGGCGTTGCGGTGCTGCGGCCTTGATTTCCGAGCAGATCAGCTCTTCGCCGCCGGGCTTGAGGTGCGTGATATAGATGTCCGGATCGTGTTTCAGCTTCGCCAGGTCCGCGGTCAATGTCTGCGGGCAATAATGTTTCGCCAGTTCCGCGAGTTCGGCATTGCGGTTGGCGAATGCGGTTTCCACCATCAGCACGTCAATATGCGGATAGGCGTTGAGCGCGTCCCAGAACGTGTCGTTGGTGCTGGTGTCGCCGCTGAACGCGAACACCTTGCCGCCCGACTCGATCACGTACCCGACGCCCGGCACCGTATGATTGACCTCAATCATGTGCAGGTTGCGTGCACCGAGCGTGAAGCGGCTGCCCAGCGCCAGCGGTTCGTATCTCAATACGCCGTGTTCGGCATCCGGCAGCTCGGCGAAGTCCGGCCACATCACCCAGTTGAAGATGTGTTTGCGCACCGCGTCCAGGGTCTCGACCCGGCCGCGCACCGTGAGCGGGGTCTTCAGGGTGTCGAAAATGGTGTCCACCAGCAACGGCAGCCCGCCAGTGTGATCGAGGTGCGAATGGGTCAGGAACAGGTGGCGGATGCGGCGCAAGTCGGGCAGGGGCAGATCGCCGATGCCGGTGCCGGCATCAATCAGGATGTCGTCGTCTATCAGCAGCGAGGTGGTCCGGAGTCCTGCACCAATACCGCCACTGCAACCCAGTATTTTTATTCGCATGTCGTCACGCCCGGCGCCGTTTTCCGGCGGTTCACCCCACGGCGAAGCTTAACACACGGCCTCCCCGGCGCTTCACCGCCGCGGGCGCCTGTGCGATGATGGGGCACGCTCGCCAACAGCCCCACTATGCGCTTCACCGGCATCGCCATCCTGGCCCTCATCCTGTACCTCGCCGCCGCTGCCGGTCTGCTGCTGCGGCTGACGCAACGGGGCCCGGCACTGCTGCGCGCGGGCCGCGGCTTTGCCGCCAGCGCGGGACTGACCGCGGTGCTGCTGCACACCCTCGCGCTGTATGCCCTGATCTTCATGCCGCACGGCATGAATCTCGGCTTCTTCAACACCGCGTCGCTGGTGGGCTGGCTGGTGGCCGTCATTGCCCTGGCTTCACTCACCGGGCGTCGGTTCGAGAACCTCGGGCTGGTGCTGTTTCCTCTCGCGGGCCTGAGCCTGGTGCTCGCGGAAGCCTTCCCCAGCGACCGGTTCATGGTGCGGGATACGAACTGGCCGCTGGATGCGCACATCATCCTGTCGCTCATCGCCTACAGCCTGCTGGCGGTGGCCGCACTGCAAGCCGTGGTGCTCGCGCTCCAGGACCATCGCCTGCGCCGTCGCAGTGCCGGCGTGTGGTGGAGCCGGCTGCCGCCCCTGCAGGACATGGAGCGTTTCCTGTTCCAGCTCATCGGCGCGGGTTTCGTGCTGCTGACACTGGCGCTGTTCACCGGTTTCATTTTCGTCACCAACCTGCATGCACAGCACCTGCTGCAAAAGGCGATACTTTCGATTCTGGCCTGGATCGTGTTCGGCATCCTGCTGTGGGGGCGTTGGCGCTTCGGCTGGCGCGGGCGCACCGCGATCCGCTGGACCCTGAGCGGTTTCGTGGTGCTGATGCTGGCGTATTTCGGCAGCAAGCTGGTGCTGGAACTGATCCTCGGCCGGCACTGGTTCATCGCCTCGTAACGGCACACGCAACACGGAACCCATCCGCTCTTGGAAACCATGTCGCTCGGGATACTGATTGCCGCACTGATCGCATTGCTGCTGGTGGCGGCATTCTTTTCCGCCGCGGAAACCAGCCTGATTTCGCTCAACCGCTACCGGCTGCGCCATCTGGCGCGCGCCGGGCACCGTGGCGCGCGCAACGCCGAGCGTCTGTGGCAGCGACCGGACCGCTTCATCGGCATCGTGCTGCTCGGCAATACGCTCGCCAACATCGCCGCCTCCGCGCTGGCCACGCTCATCGCCCTGCGCATCGGCGGCGACAGCGCGGTCGCCGTCACCACCGTGCTGCTGGGGCTGCTGGTGCTAATTTTTTCCGAGATCGCGCCCAAGACCCTGGCGGCGCTGTACCCGGAACGGCTCGCGTTTCCCGCCAGCTACATCCTGTTGCCGCTCTTGCAGGTGTTGTACCCGCTGGTGTGGCTGGTGAATCTGGCCGCCAACGGCGTGCTGCGCCTGTTCGGCATCAACAGCGCCAAGGGCGCACGTCATGCTATGAGCAGCGAGGAACTGCGCAGCGTGGTCATGGAAGCCGGCGCACTGATTCCCAAACGCCATCAACGCATGCTGGTGAGCATCCTCGACCTCGAGAAAATCAGCGTCGAGGACATCATGGTGCCGCGCAATGAAATCATCGGCATTGATATCGCGGACGACATGGACTCCATCCTGACGCAATTGCGCACCAGCCAGCACACCCGCCTGCCGGTGTACGAAGGCGGCATTGACCAGGTGATCGGCTTTCTGCACGCGCGTCAGGCCCTGCACCTGGTCAGCCACAGCGAGCCGAACCGCGACATGCTGCGCGAAGCGCTGAAAGAGCCGTATTTCGTGCCGGAAGGCACCTCGCTGCAACAGCAACTGCTCAACTTCCAGTCGGCGAAACGCCGCATCGGCCTGGTGGTGGACGAATACGGCGATATTCTGGGACTGGTCACGCTGGAAGACATCCTCGAGGAGATTGTGGGCGAGTTCACCAGCGATCCCGCCGCGCAACATCCCGACTTATATAAGGATGCGGACGGCAGCTACCTCGTGAACGGCAGCGCCACGGTGCGCAGCCTGAACCGCGCCCTGAACTGGCGCCTGCCAAGCGGCGGGCCACGCACGCTCAACGGCCTGATCCTCGAATACCTGGAAAGCATCCCGCAGCCGGGCACCAGTCTGAGGCTGGCGGGTCACCCCATGGAGATCGTGCAAACCACCGGCAGCAGCGTCAAAACCGTACGCATCCGGCCGGTGATGCCGGATGCGGCCGGCAGCGGTCAGGCACGCTCCTGACTCAGAGGGCGTTCACCGCTTCCGCCAGCCGGTTGACCTGGGTCACTTCAATCCCGTCCATGCCGCCTTTGCGTGGCGCATTGCCGCGCGGCACGATGGCGCGCTTGAAACCGTGCTTGGCCGCCTCGCGCAGACGTTCCTCGCCGTTGTAAACCGGGCGGATTTCGCCCGCGAGCCCGACTTCGCCAAACAGGATGAGATCGTTCGGCAGCGGCTTGTCCTTGAAACTCGACAGCGCCGCGAGCAGCACCGGCAGGTCCGCCGAGGTCTCGCTCACGCGCAAGCCACCCACCACGTTCACGAACACGTCCTGGCCTGCCATGGCGATGCCGGAATGCCGGTGCATCACCGCGAGCAGCATGGACAATCGGTTGGTATCCAGCCCCACCGCCACGCGGCGCGGATTGGCAAGCTGGCTGTCATCCACCAGTGCCTGCACCTCGATCAGCATGGGCCGACTGCCTTCACGGATCACGGTAATGGCGCTGCCGCTGACCGCCTCCGCATGACGCGACAGAAAAATTGCCGACGGGTTCTTCACTTCGCGCAATCCGTCCTCGGTCATGGCGAATACACCGAGTTCGTTGGCGGCACCGAAGCGGTTCTTGACCGCGCGAATCACGCGATAGCGGCTGCCGGCGTCATTCTCGAAATACAACACGGTGTCCACCATGTGCTCGAGCACGCGCGGGCCGGCAATCGCGCCTTCCTTGGTGACGTGCCCGACCAGCAGCACCGCGGTCCCGCTGTGCTTGGCAAACCGCACCAGCAGGCTGGTGGATTCGCGCAACTGCGCGACCGAGCCCGGCGCAGATTGCAGGGCTTCGGTGAACATGGTCTGGATGGAATCCACCACCAGCA